>JAQCGQ010000094.1 GCA_027730465.1 Actinomycetota bacterium
TCAGGTCTCTACTTGGTCAATTACCTTAATTACAGATAATTTAACAATTACACCAGCACCTGGTATGAATTTTGAGCAATCGCAAGACATTCAATTATCTGCTCTTAAATTAGCTGATCAAATTGGTCTAATTGGAGCTGTTGAACTAATAGTTGATGCAAATGATTATAAGAAATTATTAGATGTTAATTGGTTAGCACCAAACTCTGGGTATTGGAGCCAAATTGGTTCAAAGACAAATTTCTATGAACAGAATTTACGTGCAGTATTAGACCTTCCACTTGGAAGCACTGATATAAATTCGCAATTCATACTTACTGGAAAATTATTTACTGATCCATCAAGTGATGATTACCGTCCATATTTACACCTCATGGCGCGTAATCCAGAGCTTAAATTTAATCAAGCGAGTAAAGAAGTTGGAATTACCGGTAATAATTTAGAAGAGTTATTAACTGAAGTAATTCATACCCAGCAGTATTACAGTGGTGAAATAAATGAGTAACTAATTACGTTTTTTATACTCAATAGCTGGACAATGATTCATCACTGCTAATAGTCCAGCTTCTTGCGCATGCTCTATCGCAGCAGCATCTATAACATCTAATTGCAACCAAACTCCTTTAGCTCCTATTGCAATCGCCTCATTAACTATATCTCCAGCAAGATCAGAGTTTAAGAATATATCTACAACATCAATTGGTATTGGAATATCAGATAATTTAGCGTATCCAGTTTGGCCATGAACAGTCTCAGCTTTTGGGTGTACTGGAATAACTGTGTGTCCCTTTTCAATTAATAGCTTTGCTACACCAAAAGCAGCGCGTTCCTTGTTATTACTTAGTCCAACTATTGCCCAAGTTTTTAGCTTAAGTAGTTGATCAATTTGGTTACTCATTATTAGAGCGCCCTAATGCTCTAAATTTCCAACCAGCACCTCGCCATAACTGCCTATCAAGTGCGTTTCGACCATCGATCATAATTGCATTTTTTACTAGTGATTTAACCTTTACTGGATCAATATCTCGGTAAATTTTCCATTCAGTTAAATGAAGAACAATTTCTGCATCCTTTAATGTGTCATTAATTTCAGTCGAAAAATTGAGAACCGGAAAGCGCTTTTGCGCATTTGTAATAGCTTTTGGATCATGCACAGTAACTGTTGCCCCAGCTGCTTGAATTTGCACTGCAATATCAAGTGCTGGTGAGTCACGGACATCATCACTATCAGGTTTAAATGCAGCACCTAAAATTGCGACTTTTTTACCTTGTAAATTATCTGATAAATCTTTACGTACTAATTCAATAATTCTTTGTCTAGCGCGTAAATTAATAGCGTCAATCTCTTTGAGGAATTCAACTGCTTGTTTAGCACCTAGTTCTTCTGCCCTAGCCATAAACGCACGAATATCTTTAGGTAGGCAACCACCACCGAAGCCGATACCTGCTTGTAAGAATCTGCTACCAATTCTTGGGTCATAACCAATGGCCTTAGCTAGAACAGTTACATCACCATCTGCTGCCTCGCATATCTCGGCCATCGCGTTTATAAATGAAATTTTGGTTGCCAAAAATGAGTTAGCAGCAACTTTAACTAACTCAGATGTTGGTAAATCAGCTCTTACCCACGGCGTATTCTCTTTTAAATTTGAAGCGTATACTTCTTTTAAAATCTTTTCCGCACTATCGCTTACCACTCCAACTACTAATCTATTTGGCTTTAAAGTGTCTTCAACAGCAAAACCTTCACGTAAAAATTCTGGGTTCCATGCTAAATCAGCTTTTGGATTTAATTCAATTAACCTACTGCGCAGCCTTGCAGCAGTACCAACTGGCACAGTTGATTTACCAACAATTAATCCACCAGCCTTAACTAATTTTGCAATTGATTCTAAAGCTGAATCAACATATGTTAAATCAGCTGCATTTCCGCCTTTAACTTGAGGGGTTCCAACGCAAATAAAATGAACATCACAATCTGCTAAGTCACTAATTTTTGTAGTAAAACTTAATCGACCTGACTTAATTTGCTCAGATAATAATTCCTCAAGACCTGGTTCATAAAAAGGTACCTTACCTTTTGATAGTAATTCGATCTTGCTCACTTCGGTATCAAAGCCAATAACCTCAAAGCCAAGACTAGACATGCAAGCAGCGTGTGTGGCACCAAGATAGCCAGTACCGATTACTGAGAGTTTTAATGCCATATAAGTGAGCCTATCTAAATATTAGTTAATTATCGACAGATATTATCTTCAGCAGTTCGAGTTTTAAATTTATCAATAATTTCAACCTTTGGTGCAGCAGTTGAAGACGGTGAAGGTGATGGCATTACCTCATCAACTACAGCTCTATCCTCACGTAATCGCTGCCAAAGCTCTGGCGCTAGAACTGGATCCCAAAACACTGAAGCAGTAACGCCATTTGAATAGTAATTTAAATCTGAAAGTGGAACAGTTAGCGTTCTGACGCTAGATGTTGCAAGAGATTTCATTTGTTTGGCTAGAGTAATTAAATCTGAATTTTTTAGTCCTTCATCGGTTGTAACTGCTGAAAGTGATGAATTAATAAAACTAGTCATAGTAATTGGGTTCAGTAACACCCCGGCACTTGTTGCCTTCTTTAGAATTGAAGACATAAATGCTTGCTGTCTTTGCATTCTGCCAATATCTCCCATGCCATCGAACTCTCTAGTTCTTACATATTTTAGAGCTTCGATACCGTTTAAGGTATGAACACCAGCTTCTAGAACTAAGTGACTCTTTGGATCATCAATATCTTTCTTTGTGCAAACTTCAATTCCACCCAGTGAGTCAACAATTCTGGCAAAACCAACAAAATTTATCTCTATGTAGTGATCTATCTTTAATTGGGTCATTTCTTCAAGTGTTTGAATTAAAAGAGGAGCACCACCCCAATTAAAAGATGAATTAATTTTTGAATATACCGCCGGGGTTACTTGGCCAGAGGGTTTAGTGTGCTGGGGAATTAATGCAAATGAATCTCTAGGAATTGAAATTATTATTGCTTTATCTCTTGCCTTAGATATATGCACCAGTAGCATTGCGTCTGACCTCTTACCAGCAGCGGTAGCAACTGATCCAACTCTGAGCTGTTTTAGCTCAGCCTTAGTCAAACCTTCTCTAGTATCAGATCCAACTAATAAATAGTTAACTGCAGATGATTTTTTATCTGGCCGCTTATCGAGACCGGCAAATGCATCAATTTTATTTATAGAAGCGTTAACTGTTCCAAACGCCAGCGCACTAATTGCGGATATAGCTAAAACTGTCACCGAAATGCCAGTTAAGATTCGCACACTTCGAGCAGATTTCATCTTCTTATCCTAGATTATGGGCAGGGAAATACTGTGCTCAAATATTGGCTGGAGGGGTTATGAATGATTTATCACTTCCTTCCGTCTCAGTAATCTTGCCAATTCTCAATGAGGAACGGGATTTAAGTAATTGCATCTCAGCAATTCTTAAGCAAGATTATTCCGGAAATATTGAAATAATTTTAGCTCTTGGCCCATCAAAGGATAGAACTGCAGAAATAGCTAGGGCACTAGCCAAATTAGATTCTCGAATTAAAATAGTTGATAATCCATCTGGACAAACTGCAACTGGATTAAATTTGGCGATTGCTAAATCAATTTATGAAATTATTTGTCGAATAGATGGACATTCTGAGATTTCAAGTAGCTATATTAAGACTGCAGTAGAAATCATGATTAAGCAAGGTGCAGTCAATGTTGGTGGTTTAATGTATGCCGATAGTGAGTTTGGCTTGCAGCGCATTATTGCAATTGCAATGCGATCAAAACTAGGTGTTGGACCTTCTAAATTTCATACCGGAGGTAATGCAGGAGAATCGGATACGGTTTATCTTGGAACATTTAATAAATCTGCAGTATTAGCAGCTGGTGGTTTTGAT
>JAQCGQ010000095.1 GCA_027730465.1 Actinomycetota bacterium
CAAAGAGCGTTACATCAGTTCCTATCTGAGCAGAAAGTGGCGCTCTCATACCAAGATGGGCCCAGCCAGAGGCGGTTGCAACTCGACCGCGTGGAGTTCTTGCTAAGAAACCCATTCGAACTAAAAATGGTTCGGCTAATGATTCAATCGTTTCAATCTCTTCACCAACTGCCATTGCTAGAGTTGAAACACCAACTGGCCCACCATTAAAGTTTTTGATCAGCGCTGTTAAAACTGCTTTATCAAGCCGATCTAAACCAATCTCATCAACTTCATATATTTTGAGTGCGGCTTGAGCATGTTCTAACTTCACAACTTTCTCTTTATTTACTTGTGCATAATCTCTGACTCTTCTAAGTAACCTATTAGCTACCCGAGGTGTCCCCCTTGATCTTGAAGAAATCTCGACTATCGCAGGTTGTTCTATTGTAATCTCAAGTAAATCTGCACTTCGCTTAATTATCTGAGCAACTTCATCTGCATCATAAAAATCTAATTGCGCAGTAAAACCAAATCGATCTCTAAGTGGGCTTGGTAATAGGCCAGCACGAGTTGTCGCACCAACTAACGTGAAATGAGGCAGCTCTAGTGGAATTGATGTAGCACCCGCACCTTTGCCAACAATTACATCAACTCGAAAATCCTCCATTGCTAAATAAAGCATCTCCTCAGCCGGACGTGACATTCGATGAATTTCATCTAAAAACAAAATCTCACCCTCAACTAATGATGAAAGTATTGAAGCTAAATCACCGGCATGTTGAATTGCAGGTCCTGAGGTAATACGAATTGGTGCATCCATTTCAGTTGCCACAATCATTGCAAGCGTAGTTTTTCCAAGACCAGGTGGGCCTGAGAATAAGACATGATCTGCGCCAGATTTACGCTCTTTAGCAGCAGAAAGTAAAAGGCTTAACTGATCTCGTACCCTAGTTTGTCCAACAAACTCAGTTAAATTCTTAGGACGCAGAGCTAACTCAGCTACTCGCTCAGCATCATCAGAGCCTTGGTCAATTATTCGATCACTCATAATTTTTTTACTCCAGATTTAAGGGCTAACCTTAGTATTTCAGCCTTATCTAGCTGATCAATTTTTTGGTTAGTAGCAATGTCATTGATCATCGCAGAAGCTTCTTTTGCTGAATAGCCTAAACCTTGCAGAGCATTTTCAACCTGATTTGTAATAGACAGATTACTTTTACTAATACCTCCTACAAAATTGGCAACTTTATCTTTGAGCTCTAGTACTAATCGTTGTGCACCTTTTTTCCCAAGCCCAGGCACAGATTCCAATAATTTATGGTTTGAAGAAATAATGGCCGAGGCTATTGCTGTTGCATCAGAGTTTGCCAATATTGATTGTGCGACCTTTGGTCCAACACCAGTAACTGATAATAAAAGTTCGAAAAAATCTCGCTCACTAATCTCAGTGAATCCATAGAGGGTTAGTGCATCTTCTCTAACAATTAGATAAGTATGAAAATTTACTAAATTACCATTGACTACCCCGGCAGCGACTCGGCTTGGAACTTGTAATAAAACACCAATTCCGCCAACTTCAACAACAATTGAATTGTTCGTCTTAGATGTTACTTTGCCTGAGATTGAACTAATCATCGTTTCTTAATCGCCTTTTTCTTTGCTGTTGCTAAACGGGCATTACCTACTCCTCGCCAATGATGGCAGATAGCAAGGGCTAAGGCATCAGTGCTATCGACTGGTTTTGGAATTTCCCGCAGTTTAAGTAGCCGCTTAACCATATTTGCCACCTGTTTTTTATCAGCCCGACCTGAACCGGTAACAGCGGCTTTAACCTCACTTGGTGTGTGCATTACAACTGGAATGCCAGCTTTTGCGGCAAGTAGCAGCGCTACCCCCGCTGCCTGTCCAGTAGCCATTGCAGTTCTCACGTTTAAGTGTGAAAAAACTCGCTCAACAGCAATCACGTCAGGTTTAAATTTTTTAATCCAAACTAGAATCTCTTTTTCTAACTCAAGTAATCTTAATTCAAGTGAAGCATCTGGATCAGTTTTAATTACACCAACACCAACCATCTTTAAATTTTGTGGTCCAGTTGAGTCAACAATTCCAATTCCACATCTAGTCAAACCAGGATCAATACCAAGAACACGCATTAGTAAAGCCTAATCAGCGTTATTTAAATACTAATTAAGGCTCGCCATTACTTCATCTGAAATATCAAAGTTGCCATATACGTTTTGCACATCATCTAGCTCCTCAATTGCCTCGATTAAATCAAAAACCTTCTTCGCAGAATCTGCGTCAACAGGTATTGACATAGTCGGCAAAAATGAAGTCTCAGCTGAGTCATAATCAATACCAGCAGTTTGTAAAGATGTACGCACTGCCACAAGATCTGCAGGTTCGGCAACAACCTCGAAAGATTCGCCCAGGTCATTCACCTCTTCAGCGCCAGCATCTAGTACTACTTCAAGTAATTTATCCTCGGTCACTTTGCCACCTTGTTTTGAAACTATTACTACACCTTTTCTATTAAAGAGGTAAGAGACAGAGCCAGGATCTGCCATATTTCCACCATTTCTAGTCACTGCAACTCGCACATCGGATGCTGCTCTATTTCTATTATCTGATAAACACTCAATAAGGAGTGCAACCCCGCCCGCGGCGTAGCCCTCATACATAATTGTTTCCCACTCTTTACCACCAGTTTCAAGGCCTGCACCGCGTTTTACTGCGCGATCAATATTATCCGCAGGTACCGAGTTTTTCTTTGCTTTAGCTATTGCATCAAATAATGTTGGATTACCAGAAACATCAGCGCCACCAGATCTAGCAGATACCTCTATCGCTTTAATTAATTTTGCAAAATTTTTGGCACGCCTTGAGTCAATTATTGCCTTCTTATGTTTAGTAGTTGCCCACTTGGAATGACCGCTCATTATTTCTCCAATAAGTGCTAGGAATTTACCCTTTGTCGGCAAATATTTTCAACAAAAAATTTATGGACCCGATTATCACCAGTTAGTTCTGGGTGAAATGAAGTCGCAAGTAGATGACCTTGCCTAACTGCAACTGGATGGTGCACCCCTGACACATCAGAAATCTCTCCTAAAACTTCTACATTTTCACCAACTGATTCAACCCAAGGAGCTCTTATAAATACTGCTCTAACTGGTGGATCTGTAATTCCTTTAAATTTTAAATCGGTTTCAAATGAATCAACTTGCCTGCCAAAAGCATTACGCTTAACAACCATATTAATTCCACCAAAACTTTCCTGCCCAATAATTGCATCTTCAACCACATCAGAAAGAAGGATCATCCCAGCGCAGGATCCATAGGTTGGCATTCCGCTTTTAATACGATCTTTGATTAGATCAAATAAATCAAAAGATCTAGCAAGTTTTGCAATAGTAGTTGATTCACCACCTGGAATTACTAGCGCAGAGATATTTTCTATTTCACTCTTTGTCTTAACTACAAGTGCATCGACTCCACAATCACTTAGTGACTGGATGTGTTCACGAACATCACCTTGGAGTGCAAGTACTCCAAATTTCACAACTACCAGCCCCGCTCCGCAAGACGGTGTGGTACTGGAATATCAGCAACATTAATACCAACCATTGCCTCACCTAATCCACGTGAAGCATCTGCAATTACTTTTGGATCAGTAAAATATGTAACAGCCTTAACACAAGCTGCAGCGCGCTTGGCTGGATCTCCTGACTTAAAAATACCAGAGCCAACGAAAACTCCATCTGCTCCTAATTGCATCATCATTGCTGCGTCTGCTGGAGTGGCAATACCACCTGCAGTAAATAGCACAACGGGAAGTTTTCCAGTACTTGCAACTTCTTTAACTAATTCGTAAGGAGCTTGTAATTCTTTAGCTGCTACA
>JAQCGQ010000096.1 GCA_027730465.1 Actinomycetota bacterium
TAAGCCGCAAGAGTTAGTGGCACGAATAAATACAAGACTACGCCGCAGCACTAAAGCAGGACCACTTGCAATTTTTGATTTAATAATTGACCAAATGGAGCATAAAGTTTTAAAGAATGGAAAAGAAATAGCTTTAACCCGATTAGAGTTTGATTTATTAGCAACCCTAGCAAAAGAGCCAGGTAGAGTTTTTACTAGGGAGGCATTACTAAGTGAGGTATGGGGCTATCAGCATGCTGCTGACACTCGGTTAGTTAATGTGCACGTTCAAAGATTACGTTCAAAGATTGAATCTGATGCAGATAATCCAGAGTATGTTCTAACAGTTAGAGGAGTTGGATACAAAGCAGGAGCGGAAAAAGCTTAATTATGATAATTAGTAAGTTAAGAATTAGGCAATCGCTTAGTCTTAAAGTATTAGTAACAAACCTAACATTTGCGATATTTATCGCAACTATTATTGGGATAGTTGTGCACAACAGAGTTTCATCAACTGTGATTAATGAAAAGATAAGTATTTCAAAGGTTGAGACTGCAAGTGCTTTGTTTCTAGCGCAAGGTCACTTCAATTTGGCTAGATTTCAAGACAATAATGAGCTAAACAAAGTTGTTCAAGATTTTATTGCTTCAAGTCGGGAAGATGGCTCATTCTCAGGTCGAGAGACCGTAATTCTTCCTATCCCAAATTCAACTAAAAATCAAAGTATTTATCAGACTGTGCCAACCTTACTAGTTCTTGATTCAATTCCAGAAAAGTTTCGCGAACAGGTTAGAAAAAGTGATGAGGTATTAGACAAAAGAACCACAATTAGTTACTCAGATGGTAAAGAGTTTCCTGGGTTTATAATTGGGAGAAAATTAGATATCCCTCGTTCAGGTACTTATGAGATATATTATCTTTTTAAGTTAAATGCTCAGTACCAAAGTATAAATAGCATAACTTGGACCTTGGTATTAACTGGATTTTTACTAATTTTGCTAATTGGCCTAAGCACTCAATTTGTAATTCGCCAAGTTGTATCACCAGTTCAAGCAGCTGCTTCAATTGCAGAGAAGTTCACGCAAGGAAATTTTTCAAGCCGAATGGCAGTTTCTAGTAATGATGAAATAGCAAGCTTAGGTAATTCGTTTAATGAAATGGCAGTATCGATTCAGCAGCAAATCTATAGACTAGAAAATCTATCAATGCTGCAGCAAAGATTTGTCTCTGATGTTTCCCATGAACTACGTACTCCTTTAACAACACTTAGAATGGCTGCAGAGGTGATTTATCAAGAAAAAGAGAGTTTTGATCCTAGCATTGCAAGAAGTAGTGAACTATTGATTAATCAAATTGATCGCTTTGAGCTGTTACTTTCTGACCTACTTGAGGTCAGTAGATTTGACGCAGAAGCTGCTTCTCTTGATGTTACGACTTTTAATATTGTAAATTTAGTTAAGAAAACAGTTGATTATCTTCATCCAAGTAAGGCAAATAGCTTTGAAATTAATTCATCTAGTGAATCCATTCAAATCCAAGCCGATCAGCGAAGAATTGAGCGAATTCTTCGCAATCTAGTTTCAAATGCTGTTGATCATAGCGAAGGTAAGAGTGTAAAAATTCGTATTGCAGAAAGTAATAACGAAGTAGCGGTGGGTGTTCGTGATTTTGGTTTAGGTTTTAATGAAGAGGATGCACCATTTCTATTTGATCGCTTCTGGCGGGCAGATCCCTCTAGGGCGAGAACTAGTGGTGGAAGTGGACTTGGCCTTTCAATTTCTCTAGAAGATACAAAGTTACATCATGGTCAATTACTTGCTTGGGGTAGCCCGCACAAAGGAGCTCACTTTGTGTTAACACTGCCAAAGAGTCAAGGAAATATAGTTCAATCATTTCCAATCTCACTAATACCAGAAAATATATTATCTACAGTAAAAGAGTAGCTAATATTTCGAAGTAAAAACTGTGTTATAAAAGTTAAGTGCTTAGATCAATTTTCAGCCTAAAAGATCTTCTTTATCCGAGTGTTTACATAAGTTGTCTGAAGTATGGAAATCTAATTTGCTTAAAATGTGAGGCCTCTTGGTTAGTAAAACCTAACAAAACCAAAGTAGCAGGCATAGACCACTATTTTGTGCAAGAATATAACGAATATAGCGCAAAAATAATATTAACCTCAAAGGAAAGCGGCAATAAATTAGCAAGGATCCTGCTTGCCACCGCAATAGCTAGATTAATTATATTCTCAGTATCAGAAAAAAAATTTAAAGGAAAAATTGTTTTAGTTAATATTCCATCCCAAAAAAATGTAATAAGAAGCCGAGGTCGAGACCATATAGGAGAGCTAATCACTGAGGTAGTTGCTGAGTTATCTAAAATGGGGACTAGTTGTGAATATATCTCAATATTAAGTCTGGCAAAGAAATCTAAAGATCAAAGCACATTGACCAGTAAAGAACGAATGGTAAATATGAGAAATGCCTTTACTGTGAATAATTCACAAAACCCCCAGGATGGAATTTTTTTAATTGATGATCTGATAACTACTGGAGCATCAATTAAGGAGGGGGTAAGGGCAGCAAGGGAAGCCAAAATCACCATTAACGGGATAATTACTGCGTGTGCGGTGGGGCTCAATTCTCTAATACGATAAGCCACTCAGTATTTAGTCATCTAAAATTTGGCACCGGTGGAGGAGCTTTGTGGGTTTATTAGACAAGATCTTGCGTGCTGGTGAAGGGCGAGCTATTAAAGAGCTTGCAAAAATCTCAGTTCAAGTTAATAAATTTGAACAAGAGATCTCATCCTTAGATGATCAATCTTTGCGTGGTAAAACTGATATTTTTAAAGAGCGCATAAATAACGGGCAAACTTTAGATTCTATTCTGCCTGAAGCCTTTGCAGTTGTACGAGAGGCAGCAAAGCGAACATTAGGGCAACGTCATTACGATGTTCAGCTAATGGGTGGTGCCGCACTTCATAAGGGAAATATTGCGGAGATGAAAACTGGTGAAGGAAAAACTTTAGTTTCCACACTACCCGCATACTTAAACGCTTTAGCTGGTAAAGGTGTGCATATAGTCACTGTTAATGATTATTTAGCAGAACGTGATAGTGAATGGATGGGACGTGTTCACCGCTTTCTAGGTCTTAAAGTTGGTGTAATTCTTGCCAGCATGTCACCAACTGAACGCCGAGAGGCGTATGCAGCAGATATTACTTATGGAACAAATAACGAGTTTGGTTTTGATTATTTAAGAGACAATATGGCTTGGTCATTATCTGATTGCGTTCAAAGAGCACATAATTTTGCGATTGTTGATGAAGTCGACTCAATTTTAATTGATGAGGCACGAACACCTTTAATTATTTCAGGGCCAGCTGATAAGGCAACTAAATGGTACGTTGAGTTTGCAAATATTGTTGCAAGATTAAATCGAGATGTTCACTATGAAGTAGATGAGAAAAAGCGAACAATTGGTATTTTAGAAGAAGGCGTTACTAAAGTTGAAGAAGCATTAGACATTAATAACCTTTATGAATCAGCGAATACTCCAATGATCGGGTATCTAAATAATGCAATTAAAGCCAAAGAATTATTTAAGCGGGACAAAGACTATGTAGTAATGAACGGTGAGCTATTAATTGTTGATGAACACACTGGCCGTATGTTAGCTGGCCGCCGCTACAGTGAAGGTCTACATCAATCCCTTGAAGCAAAAGAGCGTATTGAGATCCAGGATGAAAATCAGACCCTAGCCACAATTACGCTACAAAATTATTTCCGCCTCTATAAAAAACTAAGTGGTATGACTGGTACCGCAATGACAGAAGCCTCTGAGTTTATGCAAATTTATAAATTAGGTGTGATACCAATCCCTACCAATAAAACTATGATGCGT
>JAQCGQ010000097.1 GCA_027730465.1 Actinomycetota bacterium
AAGTGATTCCGATGTTATTTGGGCTGCGCGTGTTTCAACTGCGGGGGATAAATCTTTAGAAGATGTTGGTTCTGATGCATCAAAGGCTAAGGGATTGATTAATTATTTAGCACGAGAGCGACATGGTTCACCGTTTGAACATACCTCTATGACATTTTTTATTTCAGCGCCTATTTTTGTTTTTAGAGAATTTATGCGACATCGAATTGCCTCTTATAATGAAGAAAGTGGTCGCTATCGTGAACTTAAACCGGTGTTTTATGTGCCAAGTAAAGAGCGTAAATTAGTTCAAATAGGTAAGGCTGGGTCTTATACATTTATTAATGGCAATAATGAACAATATGAAATAACTGTTAAAGCAATTAAAGATACTTGCAAATTAGCATATGCAAATTACCAAAAGATGCTTGATGCAGGCGTTGCACGAGAAGTTGCTAGAGCAGTTTTACCAGTCACTCTTTATTCATCTATGTATGTAACTATGAATGCCCGGGCTTTAATGAATTTTCTATCACTTAGAACAGCCCGTGATGGTTCACACTTTCCGTCATACCCACAACGTGAGATTGAGATGGTTGCAGAGAAGATGGAAGCCGAATTCGCCAAACTAATGCCGATTACCTACGGAGCATTTGAAAAATCTGGCCGCATAGCGCCATAAATAAGCGGTAGCCTTAAGCCATGCAAATTACGCCACCATTTGGACGCTTAATTACCGCAATGGTTACACCATTTACTAAATCAGGTGAGATTGATTGGGCTGGGGTAGAAAAGATTGCTAATCACCTTGTTTCAACAGGACATGATGGAATTGCAGTTAATGGCACAACTGGTGAAGCGCCAACAACATCTGATGATGAAAAAGATCAGATAGTTAGGACAGTTAGAAAAGTAGTCGGTGATAAAATTAAAATTATTGCTGGTGCTGGAAATAATGAAACTTCACATTCAGTTGAGCAAGCAAAGCGCACGGCTAAAGCTGGAGCAGACGGTTTATTAGTTGTAACTCCTTATTACAATAAGCCACCACAGGCTGGAATTGAAGCTCACTTTAAAGCGATGGCAGATGCCACTGATATACCAGTAATGATGTATGACATTCCGGGTCGTACTGGTGTTGAAATTGAGTCAGACACAATTGTTAAATTATCTGAACATAAAAATATTGCAGCACTTAAAGATGCTAAAGGAAACCCAGCTGCTACCTCTTGGGTAATTAAAAGATGTGCAATTCCAGTTTATTCTGGTGATGATATTTTAAATCTTCCACTACTTTCAGTAGGAGCAGTTGGTTTTGTTTCAGTCTGCGGTCATACAGTTGGGGCACAACTGCGGGCGATGCTAGATGCATGGTTTAAGGCAGATTCAAGTAAAGCACTTGAAATACATCAACAATTACTTCCAGTATTTACTGGAACATTTCGTGCGCAAGGTGCGATTCTTACAAAGGCTGCATTAAATTTAATGGGTCTTCCTGGTGGATTTACTAGATTGCCACTTGTCGATGCAACTGAGGCGCAAGTCGCCCAATTAAAGGTTGATCTACAAGCAGGCGGCGTTAAATTAAAATAAATAAATGAATCATCCCCATCCTGGTCTTCCTTATCCTGCCAAATTAGCTAAAAAAACTCTTCGTATTGTGGCCCTTGGTGGCTTAGGTGAGATCGGCCGAAACATGACCGTATTTGAATACGAAGGAAGATTATTAATTGTTGATTGTGGTGTCTTATTTCCAGGGGAAGATCAACCTGGTATCGATTTAATTTTGCCTGATTTTTCTTATCTTAAAGATCGAATGGATGATATTGAGGCAATCTTTTTAACTCATGGCCATGAGGATCACATAGGAGCAGTGCCATATTTGTTAAGAGAGCGTAGTGATATTCGAATAATTGGTTCTCAATTAACACTTGCATTTGTGGCGCCAAAACTTAAGGAACGACGAATGAGTGCGCCTATGACGCAGGTTAAAGCTGGCCAAATAGAAAAAGTTGGTCCATTCACACTTGAATTTATCACCGTAAATCATTCAATTCCAGATTCACTTGCAGTTGCAATTAAAACACCAGCTGGCGTTATTTTACATACTGGCGATTTTAAAATGGATAAGATGCCACTGGATGGAAAAGTTACTGATTTAGAAACTTTTGCAAGATTAGGTAAAGAGGGAGTTGATCTATTTTTAGTAGATTCAACAAACGCTGATGTACCAGGGCTCACAGTTGCTGAGAAAGATATCTACCCAGCACTTAAGAAGGCGATAGCTAAGACACCTCGCCGAGTAGTTGTCACTTCATTTGCATCTCATGTCCACCGAATTCAGCAGGTATTAAATGCTGCCAAAGAGGCAAACCGTAAGGTGGCCTATGTTGGCAGGTCAATGATTCGCAATATGAAGCTAGCTGAAGATTTAGGGTATTTGAAAGTACCTACTGGATTAATTGTTGATTATAAGGATATTGATAGTTTTGGTGACAAGATTGTATTAATTTGCACCGGCTCTCAAGGTGAACCACTTGCCGCACTCTCAAGAATCGCAAATGGTGATCATGAGATTATGGTTGGAAAAGGTGACACAGTTGTACTGGCTTCCTCACTAATCCCAGGAAATGAAAAATCTGTTTATCGAGTGATTAATGAGCTAACTAGATTTGGTGCCCATGTTGTGCATAAAGGAAATGCAATGGTGCATGTATCTGGTCACGCCTCAGCTGGTGAACTTTTGCATTGTTATGAAGTAGTTAAGCCAAAAAATGTATTACCAGTTCACGGTGAGTGGAGACATATGCGAGCAAATGCTGATCTTGCTATGCAATCTGGGCTATCTGAACATAATGTTGTGATTGCTGAAAATGGAATCACTATTGATGTCTCAGATGGCCATGCTGATATCTCAGGATCAATCCCATGTGGTTATGTTTATGTTGATGGCCAAAGTGTCGGAGAAATAACTGAGAGTTCATTAAAAGATAGAAGAATTTTGGGAGATGAAGGATTCATTTCAGTTGTTGTTGTAATTGATTCTCAAAGCGGAAAGATTGTGGCAGGCCCTGATATTCACGCCAGAGGATTTACAGAGGATAAAACTTTATTCGATGATGTTAAAGGTGATATTGAAAAGGCATTAGGGAAGGCGGTGGCTGGTGGATTTAATGGTACACATCAGCTCTCTCAAGTTGTTCGTAAAACAATTGGAAGCTGGGTAGGGGAGGAGCATCGTCGAAAACCGATGATCATTCCATTAGTAGTTGAGGTTTAGTAATCCCGTTTTACTTAAGTTTTAGGATAAAGTGCGTGCCGATTACACCAAGTAATTAACTTATTCTTTAGGCTTATCGTCTATGGCAAAGAAGAAAAATTCGTCAAAGAAATCCGGAGTATTACCGGGGATTGCAAGAGCTATTAGCTCTATTTGGCGTTTAATTTCTAAAATTATGGGAAGCGCAGTAAGGTTTGTTTTTAGGTCATCAAAAGATTTAG
This sequence comes from Actinomycetota bacterium, assembly GCA_027730465.1. Classification (GTDB taxonomy): domain Bacteria; phylum Actinomycetota; class Actinomycetes; order Nanopelagicales; family Nanopelagicaceae; genus Nanopelagicus. The sequence continues at coordinate 3,481 of JAQCGQ010000097.1, forward strand.
ATCCTGAGCACCAGCGAGACGGTCTTGCTTTCTTCCTATTTATTTTAGCTCTACTTGCAGCATCGGGGACTTGGTTTGAATTAGATAATGTGTTGGGTAGAGGAATTTGTGCATTTTTATTTGGAGCAGTTGGAGTTCTTGCTTATGTAACTCCATTGATATTTATCTATTTTGCATACCGTCTTTTTAAATCACCAGATGATCCTGCTGCACTTGGGCGGATAACTATTGGAATTATTTTAATTCTTGTGAGCACCACTTCCCTTGCTCATATTATCAATGGCTCAGTTGGTAGGGGTGCAACAGCAATCCGCGAAGGCGGTGGCTGGATTGGTTATGGTGTTTCA
>JAQCGQ010000098.1 GCA_027730465.1 Actinomycetota bacterium
TATCCAGCCATATAAAATATCGAAACCGGTTATATAAGAATCTGGGTTAGTAACTAATACTGAGGTAACAGATAATTTACCAGTAGTGGGATAAACCTTAATTCCTGAAATAGTAATAGCTGAACCTAAAATATTTTGTGGATTTCCTGGTGAAAGGATTACATAAGGAGAAGGTAGGAAAAATGCAGCAAGTATTAATAAAATAAAAATTAATCTACTCGGAGTAGGTAGAGTTGGTTTTACTGGAAGTAGGGATTTCATTGAGGACCTACGTGTATTACTTTTTAAATTTAAAGCTGCTTTGAAACTTCTTAAAACTATTTACTGAGCGATTAGTTTCATTATCAAATTTTTTCTTATACTTAGTGATCCAGATCCCATAAATAATTGCTCCCAACACAGCCCCAAATGGAATCACCCACCAAATGAGGGCGGTGATGGCGGTTGAGTTCATATAGGTAATCCTAATGAACGGGGAAGAAAAAGCATGGCATTATTGTTATCTAGGTATCGGATATCTTTAGGTCAACTGGTAAGAAGGTGAGTTAAGAAAATGGGTTTTGGATTTGGCCCTAATGATGGGCAACCAGATTTTGAGGCGCTGTTAAAACAGTTCTCAGAAATGGGAGTCGATGCTAATACCCTAGCTGGAGCTAAGTCATTTCTAGAGAATATGCAATCGCCTAATGAACAAAATTTAATTACTGTTGCAGCAATTAGAGAGACCGCAAAACAAATAATTACCGCAAAGGGTGACCTACCGATCGGTCTATCTGATCAACAAAAACTAAGTGAATCATTAAAAATTGCCAATACTTGGTTAGATACCGAGATACTTTTCCCAGCATCAACTCTGCCAACACAGAGTGCATGTTCAAAGCGTGATTGGCTAGACAACACTGTTTCTAGTTGGCAGCATCTGTTTGAACCGCTGGCGCTAGGGATGGCTGATGCACTCTCTAATGTGATATCTAGTGCCTCATCTGCCCTGCCTGCTGAGTTTATGGGCTCTGAAAAAAATAGCCCGGCGCAACAAGAAATGATGAAGGCAATGTTTGCCCGTCTTCTTCGTGGATTTATGGGCAGTTTAATTGCAACTCAACTTGGCCAAGGTGTGGGACTTCTAGCTAATTCAATTACTGGCGCAAATGATGTGGCAATCCCCTTACAAAACGGCGCAGAGGTAGCTAATTTAATTCCACAAAACATAGCGCAATGGTCAGATGGCCTTGGAATTGATCCAGAGCAGGTTGGTATTTATTTATCACTACGCGAAGTGGCCGCAGCTCGATTATTTGCTAATAATAGTTGGCTATCAAAATACATCCAAGATGTGATCACTGCCTATGGCAAGGGAATAAGCATTGATGTTGAATCAATTACTCGCCAAGCAGAAGAGGCGATGGCAAGTGGTGAGATTGATATCAATAATCCAAATGCAATTAATATTGCTTTAAACTCTGGACTATTCACACCTCAACAAACACCAGCTCAGGAACTAGCTCTAACTAAATTAGAGATGGCGCTAGCTTTAATTGAAGGTTGGATAGATCATGTTATTTCAGAAGTAGCAAGTGAGCGGATGCCAGCATTTAATGCATTAATTGAAAACTCACGTAGAAGGCGAGCTACTGCCTCACCCATGCAACAGATATTTGCAACTTTGTTAGCACTTGAAGTTTCACCAAGAAAAATGCGCGAAGCATCGGCATTTTGGAGTGAGGTAAAACAATTACGGGGTGCTGAGGGCCGAGATAAATGTTGGGAAGATGCAGCATTTCTACCAATGCCAGATGATTTAAAAGATGTAAAAGCATTTTTAGATAGCGTGACTGTCCCAGATGATCTTTCTGGGTTGCTTTAAATCTCTGGATAAAAAAGCGAAATCCCCGGGCGCTCATTTCTTATCTGCCTTCCCCTTGCAGATATGAAACAGTTATCCGGGGACTTCGTGGCGCTAACCTATGTTAATCAAAGGTGAGAATCAACTTAAAAAGGTGTTTCTAAGAAGTAAATTTCAATAATATTTTTCACCTGCCTATTAATTTCCCGCTTAGAAAAAATTATTAAAACCACACGGGTATAGATAATGGGCAATGGGTAGCTAGGTGCGTAAAATTTGCATGTGCTTTGTGGATTAATCTGTGGAGATAACCGCAATTATGGTGGATAAGTAGAGGTTATGGGTGGATAACTTTGAGCAGCAAATCCTCTTTACAGATATTTTGCCCACCGTGTCTGAAATCTCCGCGCGTAAGAAAAAACTTGAGGCAAATCTGCCACCTGGCCTGCCAGCGTATCGAGTAATTCGCAAAGAACGGCGGCGAAGAAGTATCTCGGCTTATCGCCAGGGTGGGGTAATCCAGATTCATATCCCAGCCAAGATGAGCCGGCGTCAGGAGATTGAGATAATTCCAGAGATGATCTCTATGGTGCTGCGCCGTGAGGCCCGCGAGCGCAAAACCGATCTACAGCTTATGCAAATTGGTATTGAGTTACTAACTCAGTACCTGCCTGAGTTTGATACTCACCCTGCCAGTATTAATTGGCGCAATATGAATGAGCGCTGGGGCTCCTGCACTACCGTTGATAAAACAATTCGAATCTCAGATCGATTAGTTGGCTCACCTACCTATGTTTTAAATTACATAATTTTTCATGAGCTAATTCATTTAAAAGTTCCAAACCACGACAGTGATTTCTATAATCATTTAAGCAGATATCCAGATACAGCAAAAGCTGAGGCCTTTTTAGAGGGCTTTGAACTTGGTTGCCAAAGTAGTAGTTCTGCTGTGATACCGGCGGTAAATATCTAGTTTTACCCTTTTTTTTCACTTTCCAACTAATATTTTCGACTTTACGCGTGGAAAACCCTAGTTGAGCGTGGGGTGGGGGGTATTGTGTTGCTATTCGCTCTCAGATGAGTGCGGCAGATGGAGGAATGAAATGGCTGAAGAATACAAGGGTGAGGCTTACTGCGTTAAGTGCAAAGAGAAGCGCGCTTTTGAAGGACATGTAAAGGTCTCTGATTCTGGTCGCCGGATGGCGCAAGGAATTTGCCCAGTTTGTGGCACAAAAGTAAATCGTATTCTTGGTAAGGCTTAATAAGTAAGTAACAAAATTAAAACGGCGGGGTTGGATATATTCCAACTCCGCCGTTTTTGTTAACCCTTTCTAGTTAACAGTTGTTTTAACTTTTCTTGATTTAACTTGCCGCCGCCACCTTCGCTGGCCGGCCCGGTGATCTCTTGCTTTGAATCACTTGACCTTCATCAAATAACTCTCCGCCCCAGACCCCACATGGCTCAGCCCTGGAAAGAGCGCCCTCTAAACACTTCGCCTTCATTGGGCAGCCACCGCAAAGCGCCTTAGCTTGGACAATGACCTCAGCGCTTTCATTGAAGAAGAGCTCAGGATCAGCGCTATGACAGGGTAGAGATAGCATCTGCACATTTTGATTAATCTCAGGTTGGAAAGGATTATCAGCGCGCTTGTATTCACCCTTAGCTTTAAAACTCTTAGCAACTGTCGAAGTTGGCGTTGAGTTTTTGCTGTAGTCGGTATAGGAGATGACTGGAGCTTGTCCATATGCCCAGGTGACATCTGCTAAGCCAATTTTTGCAGTTGGGCCCTCGGCCCAACCAGGGATAAGTAGTTCGCTGAAGAGAACGGTCATCGTTCTCACCTTTCCTTTCGTTAACTTGCGTTGGTTTATTTCTTTTTTTATTTAGCCATTTGGCTTTTTTCAGTTAGAGGTTATTTGGATAAAAGAAAAAGGGCCTACGAATCA
>JAQCGQ010000099.1 GCA_027730465.1 Actinomycetota bacterium
CTCTAATTAAAAACCCTGATTGAGTAAGTACTGTCTTTGCATTAATCTCATTTAAACCAACTAAAGAAGGAACTTGAATATTTCCACTTGCAATCTCAAGTATTACGCCACTTCCTGCAGTAGTGGTTGTGCCAGGAGATGGGTTAATACTTAAAACTACGCCAGGTGCTTGATCTGAATCAACTGCAATAGTTTGGGAGATTAATAAACCAGCTGCAGATAACCTGTATCTAGCCTCTTCAAGTGATAAACCAATTAATCCCACTGGAACAGTGGTATTTCCAGGCCCCTCTGAAATTGTTAGCGTGACGCTACTGCCAGCTGGGGCATCACTAGTAGCAAGAGGCAGTTGGGATGAGACTCTATCTAATGGAATCTTTGCATCAGGAGCGCGTTCAATATTTATATTAAAATCTTTAAGTAGTACTCTTGCTTCAGCCTCAGTTAAACCAACCACATTAGGTACTTTTATGCTCACTGTAGATGGTGTACTGATAAAGTAACCAAGCGCTAACAATGCAATACCAGCCGCAACTACTGTGAGTGAAGTAAATAATTTTCGCCGCGGGAATATTTTTTTAATTTTAGTAGTAACTGGCTCACCTTTTATTACATGCTCTAGATCCTCTAGCATTGCAATAGCATCTTGGTAGCGATCATTTGGATCTTTTGCCAGCACTACCTCAAGCATCTGGTCAAGATTTGTATCAAGTGCGGGGTTAATTTGTGAGGCAGGAGTAAGAGGTGATGAAACATGTTGGTAGGCAACAGAGACAGGTGTATCACCAGTAAAAGGTGGGCGGCCAGTTAGTAATTCATACATCAAGCAACCAAGTGAATAAAGATCACTTCTACCATCTGCCATCTCACCAGTTGCTTGTTCAGGAGATAGATACTGCGCAGTTCCAACCACATTCCAAGTATTAGTTAGCGTGGCGCCAATATCATCAGTTGCTCTAGCTATTCCAAAATCCATCACCTTTATATCACCAGAATCTGTAATCATAATATTGCTTGGTTTAATATCTCTGTGCACAATCCCTTTGTTATGTGAGTAAGCAAGTGCTTGCAGAATTCCTTTAATTATTTCAAGGCTAGTTGAAAGTGGTAGTTGCCCTGCTTGTAGTTTCTGCCTAAGTGTTTGACCACTTACTAACTCCATTACGATGTACGGTGAGTTATTTTCTTCACCTGAGTCATAAACCGCAACTATTCCTGGATGATTTAATCCTCCTGCAGCTAGTGCCTCTTTTCTAAATCTGGCAACAAATGCTGGATCTTTTGCAAGGTCACGCCGCAATACTTTAATTGCCACCTCACGATTAAGCCTTGTATCAAGGCCTAGATAAACATCAGCCATTCCGCCGGTGCCAATCATTTGCCCAACTGTGTATCTGCCATCTGCTAATTTTGTAATTGGGCTATTCATTAGCAGCACCAATCTTTATAACCTGGGAATTACCTTTTTTATCACTTATCGCACTCCAAATAATTGTGATGTTATCTGGTGCTCCTTTTACCCTAACCTCTGCAATTAAAGCGGCAGGGATATCTTTGGCAGGGTAAGCTTCAATGATCTTACTTATCTCATACTCAGATAAAACATTAGTTAAGCCATCACTGCATAAAAGGAATTGATCATCTTTTTTTATTTCATAACTTACTAAAATTGGATCAATTCCAGAGTCGCCCATTAAAGCTTGGGTAAGCAAAGAGCGCTGCGGGTGATCAATTATCTCTTCAGGGGTAAGACGTCCTTGATCTAGTAACTCTTGCATCACTGTGTGGTCATAACTTATTTGCTCTAGTTTGTTGTTTCGGTAGCGATAACAACGTGAATCACCAATATGAAGTAGCTCAACATTATTATCTAAAATACTAAGGGCGGTTAAAGTAGTACCCATTCCTGATAACTCAGGTGAATCTTTACTTTTAGCAAGAATCTGTGAATCAACCTCATAAGTAATGTTTAAAAACAAATCTTCCCGAGATGCCACATCAACTGTGGGATCGGTAATTACAGGCAGTAATTGCTCTAACGTATTAATGGCAATTGCAGATGCCACCTCACCACCTGCATGTCCACCCATACCGTCCGCTACCGCAATTAGATTTGCGCAGGTCAATGCAGAATCTTCATTACCTGATCTAACTAAACCAGGATCAGTTTGCGCAAAGGAGATAAACTGCCATTTCATAGAGCCAATCTCACCACATAATCCAAGTGATAAAGAAAGGGCGCCGATTAAATGTTGATCTATGCCCACAGAGGCGCCAGTAATGATTTTAAAGAGGGCTCAAAGGCTGCCTATCTAGGGGCAATTGCCCAAGGCGCAGATGGTTTTGAGTGTGATGTGAGGTTAACAAAGGATAAACAAATCATTTGCTATCACGATAGTAATACCAGCAGATTATCAAATATTGATCTAAAGATTGCAAAGAGTAGCTATGAAGAGTTAAAGGTAAAAGTAGATCCATACCTACTGGAAGAGCTACTAGAGCTTGCAATAGGTAATAAAAAAGATTTAGTAATCGAATTAAAACACCCAGTATCAACTGGTGCAATGATTGAAAAACTTGTTCATAAGTTATTTAAAGATAAGGAATCTGAGATTAAATCTAGCGGCATACAAATTTCATTAATCTCTTTTTCATATTTTGCAACGCTGCGTAATCTAAAAAGTGCTTATCAAACTGGCTTCCTTGTAAAAAATCCAAAACTAATTAGATTTAACCCGGCCCCAGTTATTGCCTTAAGCATTGAAATACTTCGCCAAAATCCTGGAGTAGTTGCAGCTCAACATAAAAGAGGAAAAAAAGTATTCATCTGGACGGTAAATGAGGCAACAGATCTTCTTTTATGTGCCAAAGAAGGTGTGGATGTCGTGATTACAGATAAACCAGAGCAAGCGCGAAAGCTGCTCGGCTACTCTTAAGCCATGTCGATTAAGTACGCATACCTAGGTCCTGCTGGCACATTTACCCAGGCAGCGTTGCAAAAGATTGCAGCTAGCGGGGACGAATTAATTCCTTATGCAAATGTAACGGCAGCTTTAAATGCGGTGCGTAGTGGTGAGTGCGCCAAAGCGTTAGTACCAATTGAAAACTCTGTTGAAGGAGTAGTTGCAAGAACATTAGATGAGTTAGCCATTGGGGACGCGTTAGTGATAACTACTGAGACTACTTTGCCAGTTATTTTTTCGTTAATGAGTTTAGAAAGTAAAAATGTAAAAGAGATTAACTCAATTGCAACCCATCCACACGCTGAATCTCAGTGCCGGGAGTACATTGCAAAAAACTTTCCAAATACTCAAGTAATTGAAAGCTCATCAACGGCTGCTGCTGCTAAAGGATTAAGTAAGGGTGAGTATGACGCAGCGATTGCAGCTCCAATTGCAGCTAAAAATTATAATTTAAAAATAATTGCTGAAAATATTGGCGATAATTCTGCCGCTGTTACAAGATTTGTTGTGGTTGAAAAGCCAAATAAGATGCCAGCTGCAACGGGTAAAGATCGCACCTCAATGGTTGTCTTTATTGCTCTTGATCATGCAGGCGCATTACTTGAGATATTAAATGAGTTTGCTAAACATGAGGTCAACCTGACATTTATCCAAAGTAGGCCAACTGGTATTGGCCTTGGCCACTATCACTTCATTATCGATGTTGAGGGCCATATCCAAGATGAAGCAGTAAGTGCCACATTAACCGGGCTAAAACAAATTTGTGAGGATATTCGTTTTCTAGGTTCCTATCCCCAAGCAAAGTAATCGGTAGGCTACT
>JAQCGQ010000100.1 GCA_027730465.1 Actinomycetota bacterium
TGCGAGTGTGGGTGATAAATTAACTGAAATTCCAGATAAAGATTATGAGGTTGTAGTTTTTGGCAATCGCGCTCCTTCCCTTACTACTCCAAAAGGTAATTTCAAACTTGCGCAGATCTCTTCGCTAACAACTCCTGATGTTGATGCAGCTGGAGCTTGTGAGGTCATTTGCTACACCTCCGATCACAGTTCAAGTTTTGCAAAGTTAACTGAAAAACAAATCAGAGCAGTATTAGAGGCTTGGAAAGATAGAGATAACACACTTTCTAAATTACCGTTCATTAAACAGGTTTATATATTTGAAAATCGAGGCGAGGAAGTTGGTGTAACACTCTCTCACCCACATGGTCAGATATATGCCTACTCATTTCTACCACCTAGAATTGAAAAAATGCTACAAGTAGCAAATGATCACTTAGTAAAGACAGGAAAAGTCTTACTTGATGAGGTAGTTAAGCGTGAGATTAAAGATGAAAAGCGAATTATTTCTCAAAATAGTGAATGGATTGCCTATGTTCCATACGCTGCTAGATACCCATTTGAAATTCACATAGCGCCAATGCGGGGTGTATCTAATATGAGCGGCTTAGATGAAAAGCAATCTGCTGCCTTTGCTCCAATATCTAAAGAGGTTCTTACTAGGTTAGATGGTGTATTTGGCATTGAAATGGCTTATATCGCCTCTTGGTATCAGGCACCTGTAAATTCCGGAAAAGATAGTATGCGCTTGCATTGGCAAATAGTTTCAGTAAGACGCCAACCAGGAAAACTGAAATACCTATCTGGATCTGAATCGGGGATGGGAGCATTTATTATGGATTTAGAGCCAGAACAATCAGCTCAGCAACTTCGCGCAGTTAAGCTTTAATTTACTGGAGTAATTGAAATAACTTCAACACCACCGATTGCCTTTAAAACATTAACTAAATCAGTTGGATCATTTCCTGGAACTGCGATTGTGATGTCATCAATACCGCGACCATCTTCACTTCTTAAAACAACTAGGTCGCGAATATCTCCTCCTGCAAAACCAATGGCCGATGCAACCGCACCAAGGGATCCTGGTCGGTCAGGTAAAGCAACCTGTACTCGATATAGCGCCATGCTCCCTGACTTGGACTCGAACCAAGAACCTGCCGGTTAACAGCCGGCTGCTCTGCCAATTGAGCTATCAGGGAATACAACTAACTTTTTATCGTTTGTTGTGGGTAAATACTATCTAATAAAAGGTTGTGCTCAAATCTGCGCGCACTCAGTCTAACTCTCCCCGAGTGCCAACTCTTTCTGAACCCGCCTTGCTGCCTCCATGCCAACTAGTTGGCCAAATATCTCTTGATATTGCGCGTCATTTTCTACTGGATTTAAACGCTGCAAGGTGGATTTAATCTCAGCAATTGATCTACTAAGTGCAACCTCACGCAGGCGGGCAAAAATACTAGTGATGTAGCGTTCTGAAACCTCACCATCAGTTCTAATAGGCTCAACAATTAATTCAGTAACTAATGACTTAAGTTCATCGCTATCACTTTTACTAATTAGCTCTTGGGTATCAAAGGCTTTTTGATTATCGATTAAAGTTCGAAGCGCAGAATATAATGGAAATGAGAAGGCAGTTGATTCTAAATCAACCCAGCTATGGGCAAGTTCTGGAAGTTGTAACTTAACCTTTAAAACCTCACGCTCTAATACCAAAACAGGATCAGTTAAATTAACTCGTCTCTCACTTGGCACTTCACTAGCTTTACCATTTTTCTTAACAGCGGAGGAAACAATATCTACTTCCATGCCCAACCAGCCAGCCAGCAGTCTTACATACTCAGGCCTTAGTGAAGCATCCCTAATTTTGCCTATTAATGGCGCAACCTGATTTAAGGCATTTACTCTTCCTTCAGCTGCAGTAATATCGTAATTTGCAATTACTGATTTAATCGCAAACTCAAATAATGGCACTCGTCTTGCAACTAAGTTTCGAACGGCGTCATCACCATGGGCTTGCCGAAGCTCACATGGATCCATTCCATTTGGCTCAACTGCAACAAATGTTTGGGCAACAAATTTTTGATCATCTTCAAAAGCACGTAACGCAGCTTTTTGGCCCGCAGCATCGCCATCAAATGTGAAGATAACCTCACCACGAAAAGCATCTGCATCCATTAGTAATCTTCGAATAATTCTGATGTGTTCATCACCGAAAGCTGTGCCACAGGTTGCAACTGCGGTACTTACCCCCGCAAGGTGAGCTGCCATTACATCGGTGTAACCTTCAACTATTACTACTTGCCTATTTTTTGCAATTTCTTTTTTTGCCATATCAAGGCCGTATAAAATTTGATTCTTTTTATATACTGGAGTTTCTGGTGAATTTAAATACTTTGGTCCAGTATCAACCTCATCACTTGCTAGCTTCCTTGCGCCAAATCCAACTACATCACCTGAAATATCTTTAACTGGCCAGATCAATCGATTTCGGTATCGATCAATCATTCCCTTACTTCCTTCTTTAACTAAACCAGCAAGATTTAATTCCTCATCGCTAAAACCTGATCCTTTAAGATGTTTATATAGCCCATCCCATTCATCTGGGGCATAGCCAACATTAAAGTTTTTTGCAGCATCACGGTCAAAGCCTCGTTTAGTTAAAAAATCTCGACCAATCTGCGCTGCAGGAAGTTGTAGCTGCTCTTGATAAAAAATAGAGGCAGCTGTGTTTGCTGCCACCAGTCTTGAACGATTAATTGATGGACCGGTATTAACGCCTATGCTCTCATATCGAAGTGTGTAGCCAATTCGATCAGCTAATCTTTCAATTGTCTCCATAAATGTTAAATGCTCTAACTTCATAATGAACGCAATTACATCACCGCCTACTTGGCAACCAAAGCAGTGAAAATATCCTTTACTTGGTGTTACATGAAAAGATGGACTCTTCTCATCATGAAAAGGACATAATCCTTTTTTCTGACCACCACCAGCATTTTTTAGCTGAACATAATCACCAACTACTTCATCAATTGGTGAGTGATCACGGATGTGGGTGACATCCTCATCTTTAATTCGACCGGCCATACTTCCTATTCTAGTTTCCTATTTAAATTTTTAAATTACTACCTGTTAATTAAGCGCTCGTGCAGGGATACGGCGCCAGGATCAGTCAGAGAGGCGACCTGATCAATTACTACCCGAAGCCGTTGCTGATTATTTTCTGCCCGCTGCCAATCTTGCAGGAAAAAACTCTCAAGGCTTTCAGGGGCCGTTTCTAATATTGCTTCTACCAACTGAGTTAATAGTTTTTGTTGGCCGGCATATCTAATCTGTGAATCATCGGCGTTAATAACATAATGACCAGCCATTGATTTAAGTAATGCAACTTCAACTCGTTGCTCTCTTGGTACTACTAAATTTGCGTTATATCTAGTTAAATCCCCGTCACCATATTTTTCCCCAGTTGCTACTTCAGCAGCTTGTGCAAAGCGGCCAATTAATTGGCTAGCTAGATCTTTTAATCTGGCTAAAGATCGGTGTGTACCATCATAGTATCGAGGCCAGCAAGATAGTTGTTGCAGTGCGGCTAAGGCTTTTTCCATTTCAGCCTGCGTGATATCTGCTAAATACATCTGCTGGGCAACTTTAAATAATTTTGGTAGATCACTACTTAATTGATCAAGTTTTACCTGACCTGAAACAAGTGAATCCTCTAGATCATGAACGCTATAAGCAACATCATCTGACCAATCCATAATCTGTGCTTCCATT
>JAQCGQ010000101.1 GCA_027730465.1 Actinomycetota bacterium
CTTCTCTCGCAATACCCGCTGGCGTACTAATTTCTTAGTAACAGAGCGAAGTGCTGCTGATATCTCTTTACTTCTCTCTGAGAAATCAACGCTTACTTTCTCTACAACAGACTTATTAATTTCATCAAGTTTTGTTTCACGATCTTGCTTACCTGCAATAGTTAATGCCTTTGCTAGATCGTCTTTAGCAGCTTTTTCTACTACTGCATAAATATCATCTTGGTACTCAAGAAATACTGGAAATTCACCAGTTGGCTTTGCGGACTTCTTAGCAAGTACTAATTGAGCCTCACATAGAATCTTAATAAATGGCTTAGCAGCCTCAAGACCTTGGCCGACAATTTCCTCTGTTGGCACAGTTGCGCCATCTTTGATTAATCCAATTGTCTTAACGGTGGCCTCTGCTTCAACCATCATAATTGCAACATCATTATCTGAAATACGGCCTGCAACTACCATATCAAAAACTGCTTTTTCTAAATCAGAATGATTTGGGAAAGCAACCCACTGACCTTCGATTAATGCAACTCTCACACCACCGATTGGACCAGAAAATGGTAAGCCAGCTAATTGTGTTGACATAGATGCAGCATTAATTGCAATTACGTCATACATATGATCTGGATTTAATGCCATAACAGTCACAACGATTTGAACCTCATTACGTAATCCTTTAATAAAGGATGGACGCAATGGGCGATCGATTAGGCGACAGGTAAGGATTGCATCCTCAGAAGGACGTCCTTCTCTGCGAAAGAATGATCCAGGAATTTTGCCAGCGGCATACATTCGCTCTTCCACATCAACTGTGAGTGGGAAGAAATCAAATTGATCCTTCGGATTTTTTGATGCAGTAGTTGCAGATAGCAACATGCTGTCATCATCTAAGTACACAACAGCGGTTCCCGCTGCTTGCCGAGCTAGTCGGCCAGTTTCAAAGCGGATCTCCCGCTTTCCAAATTTACCGTTGTCTATTTTGGCAACGGCTGATTGCACATCTTGACCCTCCATGGGTCATCTCCATTTCTCAACACTTTAATTAAGGAGAATGGATCTTCGATCGAAGTTCACGGAAAACGTTTTCCGGAAACCACTACCGAGGACCAAAACTCTTTAAATAAAGTTTTTGCTGATTTTTTTCTTAACGGCGAAGATCGAGCTTTTCGATAATCGCTCTATAGCGCTCAATATCTGTCTTGGCGAGGTATTGCAAAATCCGACGACGCTTACCGACCATCAATAACAAACCACGACGGTTGTGATGATCTTTTTTATTTGTCTGCAAATGTTGTGTTATCTCATCAATACGCTTTGAAAGAAGTGCTACCTGTGCCTCTGGGCTTCCTGTGTCAGTTGCAGATGAGCCGTACTTGCTAACTATTTCCTTTTTAACCTCTGGCGTTAATGCCATGTGTATTGCTCCTTCTGTCTGTCACGAGGGCCTCGGTGTTGTTCACGAAGGCGCACTTTCTCGCTTTAGTGGCGCAAGATTACCAGCGCACTCCTTGATAATTAAAATCGAGTGGAAATTGAGCGTTATTTAACGGTTAATTTGCGGGCTTGATCACAATCTTTTTTCATTTGCTCAAGCAGTTCAGGTACGGCATCAAACTTTAAAGTATCTCGAAGTCTAAATCCAAATTCAATCATCCCCTCTTGATCATATAAATCTAAACCAACTTGATCAATCGCGTAGGCTTCAACCTGCCTGCTTCGAACACCAGCAAAGGTTGGATTAGTTCCAATTGAAATTGCCGCACCCCATTTATTTTCACCAACAGTTAACCAACCAGCGTAAACACCATCAGCTGGAATTGTGGCTAAAGGTGTTAATCCAATATTTGCAGTTGGATATCCAATCTCACGCCCACGCTTCTCACCATGAATAACAGGGCCTTTTAAATAGTAAGTGCGAGTTAGTAACTCATTAGCACGTTCAATCTGGCCATCAATGATTAAATTCCTGATTCTAGAAGATGAAATTGTTGAACCACGATCTTCTTTTAATTTAATAATAGAAAGACCAAAACCATATTTTGGTCCAACCTCATCTAAGTATTTAGGAGTTCCTTGAGCTTTATAGCCAAAATTAAAGTTTTCACCCACTACAACATGCTCGGCCGCAAATCTGCCAATTAATATATCCTCAATAAATTGATCTGGAGATAGAAGTGAAAAATCCTTATTAAAGTTAACTACCTCAACACCTGATGCTCCAGCTGCCTTAAGCAATTTAATCCGGTCTTTAATATTTACTAATTGAGTTGGTGCTCGCTCAGGTGCAATTACAGAGGTTGGATGCGGATCAAAGGTTAGAACTGTTACATCACCAATTAGTTTTGCGGCACTAATTATCTGTTGATGCCCAGCATGAACACCATCAAAGATACCAATTGCAACAACCTTTTTCATATGCTTATTCTTTCATATTTATCTATTGCCCGGATCCCTTAACTAGAATTGGGGCTGCCACCATATGACTGGCCTCTAATTTATTTTCAAGCAAGGCCACAAAATTATCCTGGTTATCGATTGCTGCAAATACCCCTGGTTGTGGGTTCTGTTCGATAACTCGCCCAAAAGAAATTTCTCGGCTTTGGGACAAATCAAGTTTTCGAATTGGAAATATCTTTTCAATTACCTCACCTATTGGAATTAGCGCAGCCTCTTCAATAGATTTACATTGCTCAAGTACGAAAGGTGAAACTAGGTTTCGCCTTAACTTGATCAAATGACCTCCTACTTTTAGCCGCTCACCTAAATCTCTGGCAATAGCCCGGATGTATGTACCAGCTGAGCAGGTAACAGATATTTCTACTTGAATTTGTTCACTGGGTCGTTGAATACTAATTATATTAATCTCATCAATTACTACATCACGTTCAGCAATTTCAACACTCTCACCAGCTCTTACTCTAGCGTGAGCAGTTTTTCCATCAATTTTAATTGCTGAAACTGAGCTAGGTCTTTGTTTAATTTTTCCGACAAATTTGAGTAATTCATCATTTATCTCTTTATCGGAAATGTTAGCTAGAACAGATTTATCTGCAGTAAAAGTAATATCTCCTTCTTTATCATCAGTGTGCGTTGCTTTACCTAATAAAATTGTGGCCTGATAAGATTTTTTACCACCTGTAATATATGGAAGTAATCGTGTAGCAATTCCAACACCAAGCACCAACACCCCAGTTGCCATTGGATCTAATGTGCCAGCATGGCCAACTTTTTTTGTATCTAATTTTTTTCTAACTTTTGCCACAACATCATGGCTAGTCATCCCACCGGCTTTATCTACTAACAGGAAGCCATCCATTAATTCACCTTTTAGTCGTGCTTTTTATATGGATCTTCAGCAATTAGTTTTGCACCAGCGCGTAATTTAGCTAACTCCGCATCAGCTTTGTGCATTTGCTCAATTAAATCATTCATTGCAGAAGCAGATTCGCCCATACCATCTAAAAAGAATTCAAGTGATGGTGTAATTCTAAGCCCGAGCGCTCTACCAACTTCAGATCTAAGCATCCCCTTAGCACTGCTTAATGCCGCAGCAGTTGCTTCATGTGCGGCGTTATCTCCAAGCACTGTGTAAAAAACAGATGCTTGCTGCAAGTCACCAGTTACGCGTACATCTGTAATTGTTACAAAACCTAAGCGTGGATCTTTTACTCTAGATTCAAGTGCGTTAGCAACAATTTCCTTTATACGGTCTGCAACTTGTAATGGGCGTTTACTTGGCATAGTTAGGCCC
>JAQCGQ010000102.1 GCA_027730465.1 Actinomycetota bacterium
ATTGAAAAAGTTGTAAAACCAGCATATGCAGCAATATCTGCTGAATAAATTAAAGCCCTATTGGGTGCCAGACAGTTTTTTGTTCCATAAAATTAAGAATTCGCTCCGGATGATTAGTTAGACTAAATCTAAATATTCGTTTTAAATTATCTGCGCCAACAAGCTTTAATTCTTTTTCTTGCTTTTTACTAAGGCCGGCAACATCTACTCCATCTATTTCCATATGGGAACCAACCCATGGCGCTAACTCAGTAATTTTTCCAGTAAGTATATTTACAACTCCGGCAGGTACATCACTAGTTGCCAGTACTTCACTTAAAGTAATTGCAGGTAGTGGATAACTTTCACTAGCAATTAAAACTGCAGAGTTACCACTAGCGATTACTGGAGCAAGTGTCCTTACTACTCCAAGTAATGATGGTTTATTTTCTGCAAATATCGCAACCACACCTAAGGCTTCTGGTGTTGTAAAGTTATAAAATGGACCTGATACTTGGTTTAATGAACCAGAAACTGATGATAATTTGTCACACCACCCTGAGTACCAAACCCAGGTATCAATTGCTTCTTCTACTTGAATTTTTGCTGCTTTAGTAGTTACCCCTTCTAAAGCACAGATCTCATCAATGAATTGATCACTTCGCCCCTGCATAATCTCGGCAACGCGATACAGGATTTGCCCCCGATTAAATGCAGTTGCATTAGCCCATCCAGAATGCGCAGCTTTTGCTGCTACAACAGCATCTCGTAAATCTTTTCGAGAGGCTAGTGCAGGATTGGCAATAAATTTCTTATTAGCTCCTTTAATTTCATACACACGACCAGACTCACTTCTTGGAAATGCGCCACCAATAAATAATTTATATGTCTTATTTACATCTATGCGGCTCATTTACTTTCCTTCACTTGCGATGTTAGATAACCAGCAAGACCATGGCGACCACCTTCACGTCCCCAGCCAGACTCTTTATAACCACCAAATGGACTTGCTGGATCAAATTTATTAAAAGTATTACTCCAAATAACTCCGGCCTTTAATTGCTTAGCAGCCCACAAAATCTTAGAACCTTTATCACTCCAAACTCCAGCAGATAATCCATACATTGTGTTGTTTGCTTTCTCAATACCTTCAGCAGGGGTTCTAAATGTTAAAACTGATAAAACTGGACCAAATATTTCATCCCTAGCAATTCGGTGTGATTGCGATACTCCAGTAAATATTGTTGGTGGATACCAAAAACCTTTACTTGGTAATTTGCAATCAGGTGACCATCTGCTAGCACCTTCAGCATCGCCTGTATTGGAAATTTCATGAATTCTTTTTAATTGTTCTGCTGAGTTAATTGCTCCTAAATCGGTGTTTTTATCCATTGGGTCACCAACTCTAATCAAACTCATTCTTTTTTTTAGTTTTTCTAAAACTTCATCAGCAACATTTTCTTGAACTAATAATCGAGAACCTGCACAACAAACATGCCCTTGATTAAAGAAAATTCCATTAACTATGCCTTCTACAGCTTCATCGATAGCTGCATCATCAAAGACAAGATTGGCTGCCTTTCCACCTAGCTCTAGTGTTGCACTTTTCTTTGTGTTAGAAATTGATCTAGCGATTGCTTTACCAACTTCAGTAGAACCAGTAAAAGCTATTTTATTAATATCAGAGTGATTAACTAAGGCAGCACCAGTTATGCCATCTCCTGTAACAATATTTACCACACCATCTGGTAATCCTACTTGTTGGCAAACTTGAGCAAATAACAATGCAGTCAAAGGTGTAGTTTCTGCTGGTTTTAAAACAACAGTATTACCGGCAGCAAGTGCTGGAGCTATCTTCCATGCAAGCATAAGTAGTGGAAAATTCCAAGGAATTATTTGGCCAACCACACCTACTGGTTTTGGCTTACTACCATGGCCCGCATAATCTAATTTATCTGACCAACCGGCATGGTAAAAAAAGTGTGCAGCAGCAAGTGGAATATCTGTATCTCGTGATTCCCTAATTGGTTTTCCATTATCTAATGTTTCAACAACTGCAAACTCACGTGCTCGTTCTTGAAGGATTCGAGCAATACGGTATAGGTATTTACCACGCTCTTTAGCTGGCATCTTGGACCAGACCATAGTAAAAGCTGTTCTTGCACTTTTAACAGCTAGGTCAATATCTAATTTATCGGCATATCCAACTTTTGAAAGGATTTTTTCAGTTGCTGGGTTAATTGTGTTAAAACTTTTACCCTTCTTAGGCTCTACAAATTTTCCGCCAACAAATAAACCATAGGAAGTTGCAATATTTGCAATGGATTTTGATTCAGGTGCACTTGCGTATTCAAAGCTGCTCATAACCCGCCTAATCCATTGTTACATAATTGGCACTAGCGTAGTGCCCAGTACGTAACTTCATTCGCTGCATCAATAAGTCATTTAATAGCGCACTTGCGCCAATTCTAAACAGAGCAGGATTAAGCCACTGTGGCCCAGCCGTCTCATTGACTAGAACTAGCTGCTTGATTGCATCTTTTGTTGTTCTAATTCCACCCGCTGGTTTAACACCAATTTTTTTCCCAGTGAGAGCAAAGTAATCACGCACTGCCTCAAGCATCACCAATACAACTGGCGCGGTGGCGGCTGGTGTGACTTTACCGGTACTAGTTTTAATGAAATCAGCACCGGCTAGCATCGCAAGGTAAGAAGCTTTCCTGACATTGTCATATGTAACTAATTCACCAGTTTCTAAAATTACTTTAAGATGTGCTCGATCACCACATAATTGCTTAATTATTTTAATCTCTTCAAATACTTCACCAATTCGACCAGAGAGAAATGCACCACGGTCAATCACCATATCAATTTCATTAGCACCAGCATCAAGGGCGTCCTGGGTATCAAGTTTTTTAACTGCTATTGATGCTCGCCCTGATGGGAAAGCGGTAGCAACGGCTGCGACGGCAACATCTTGTCCACCAATTAAATTCAACTCGGTACGCGCTACTTTAACCATGTCGTTGTATACGCAAATTGCCCCAACTGATGGCACAGCTAAATCTGTAGGATCTGGCCTAACTGCTTTTGCGCAAAGAGCTTTAACTTTTCCAGCAGAATCAGCACCTTCAAGTGTTGTTAAATCCACCATACTTATTGCCATATCAATCGCCCAAGATTTACTTGTGGTTTTAATACTTCTAGTCGCCAGCATGGCTGCTCTTGAATCTGCACCAACTTGATCAACAGGTGGCAAGTCATATAAAAACTTTTTAAGTGAGCTCTCGCTACCATCGATAATCATGAGAGTACTTTAGTCAAAGCCTGCTTAATTTGCGAGATCAGCGATATGGCTTCTTTTTTAGTATCACAGACAACCTCTATGTAGCATTTTAACTTAGGCTCAGTTCCACTTGGTCTAATAATTACTCTTACATTATTTTGATACTTCATACGAATTCCAGCAGTTTTCATTTTTTCTGCTTTATTTAAGTCCTCTATTGTTTCTAGCGCAAGACCTGCAAGTTGATCTGGTGGATTATTACTTATCCTAGAAAGTAAATTATCAATTTTAGTTACATCACTAAATCTAATTGAGATTTGATCAGTTTCATGAAAGCCAAATTCTTCACCAATACTTTGCAAATAATCATTAAGTGAACTTGATTTCGCTTTTAATTCACCTGCCAATTGAGCAATTAATAACGCAGCACTAATGCCATCTTTATCATTTACA
>JAQCGQ010000103.1 GCA_027730465.1 Actinomycetota bacterium
GGCCAACTCAGAATTCACCTTATAAAAGAGTTAACGCGATTATGCCAACTGTGCCATTTGTGCCAAAAGGCGCCGTGGGTGAGTTAAGAGTTTCTTAAAATCTTTGCTTGTCTTTTCGCTCTTCGATTAGGCATTTTAGTAATTGGAAAATCTAAAGTTTTATAAAAATCTTTAATCACTTCCTGCATTAACTTAGTTTTCTCATGCACAACACCATGTGAGCTACCTGGGATAACAGCAAGTCTGCCATTAGGAATCACCTCATACATCTCAAAGGTCATTTTGCTCGTAAATGGCTCATCATCACCAGCTAGTACTAACACTGGGCATTTAATCTTTTTTAATTGAGAAAGCTTAAGTCTTGGCTCAGTTGCCCAGACTTTAAATGCCCTAGCTTTAATCTCTAGTAATAATTTGGGATCTTGCTTTGTCATCTTTACAAAATTACTTATTTCTTCATCACTTGCTTCAACTTTACTTAAATCAAAGGATAAATCAGCATCGTAGGTGTAGTTCATACCGATACCTACTAAAGATTTAACTAACTTTGGATACTTTATTGCAGCTAGCAAGCCGATATTACCGCCATCGCTATAACCAATAATATGGACCGGTTTTTTAACAACAGTTTTAATAAAATCAATAAGCTCTTTAACTTGAAAGTGCAGATAGCCCGCTCTAACTTTGGTATAGCCATGGGCGGTGCGATCATAAGCAAATGGCTCATGAGTTTTAACAACAGCTGGAAGTATTTCCTTTTCCCACTTGGCAGTGTGGCTTAATCCGCCGTGAAGTAAAATAACTGGCTCACCATTTTTTTTCCATTTAAGTGAGTAAATTTGATGATTATCAATCTTTATAAACTTTCGATATACAGCCTTTGCCATAAGACTTATTGGGAATCCATAATATGCCGGTTACCACGGTCAAATGTTAAGTAATTCCAAGTCCAATCGGCAATGGTTGTGAGTTTATTGCGCCCACCTAAAAGATAAAATAAGTGAAGGGCTATCCAGATAAGCCAAGCCACTGGGCCGGCAATCTTAAGTCCCTTAACCTCTACAACTGCTTTATTTCGACCAATAGTTGCCATTGAGCCTTTATCTAAATACTTAAAGTTTTTTAAAACTTTATTTGCACTCACCTTATTGATTTGTTTTGCAATGAATTTACCCTGCTGGATCGCAACTGGTGCCACCATTGGGAGAGGTTTACCATCTTTTCCTAAGGCCCCTGCAATATCTCCTAATGCCCAAACATTTGGATAATTTTTTACCTGCAGCGTTGGTTCAACAACTATTCGATTGGCAGCAACTGGAAGATTTAATTGAGCCATCGCATCTGATCCCTTAACACCAGCTGCCCAAATTGTTATTTCAGATGGCAAAGATAAGCTATCTGCCACAGTTACTTTTCTATGTTCAACTAGTTTTACTGGGGAATTAACTAATACTTCAACACCTAACTTCTCTAAATCTTTCTTTGTTCGCTTAGAAAGTGAGGGGGAAAATGTTGGTAGCAATCGATTACCTGCCTCAATAATTCTTATCTTTATATTTGCTGCACTCCTTGCATGATCAGATTTTAACGGCCCACGAACTAATTCAGCTATGGCACCTGCCATCTCAACTCCAGTCGGACCTCCACCAATTACAGAGATTGAAAACTTAGTGTCATCTTCAAACCTACAGAGATCCTCAAACCTGCGCATAATTTCAGCCCTGATATTTAAAGCTTCATGGACAGACTTCATTCCTAAGGTAAATTCCTTAACACCAGGGATTCCAAAATCCGCTGTTGTTGATCCTAAGGCCACTACTAGATGATCAAATTTAAGAGTTTCACTACTATCAAGTTTTACTTCCTGATTTTTATGATCAATTGAAATTGGTGATCCCATTCGAAACTTAACATCAGTTTTACGAAGGGCCCCTCGTATGGGATAGGCCACATGATCGGCTGCTAAACCTGCAGTTGATACTTGATAAAGCAATGGCAGAAAAGTTTGAAAGTTATGACGGTCAACTAATACCACATCCGCACTCTTTGCTAAGGAGCGGGCAGCAGCTAAGCCACCAAAGCCACCACCTAAAATCACAACTTTTGGTTTATTCATAGCTTAAGTCTACTGTTTATACCGTGGTTGATGCGCGCAAGGTTCTAGTAACAGGAGCCTCTGGCTATGTTGGCGGCAGATTAGTTACATCACTTTTAGATGATAACGCTGTTGTCAGAGTATTTGTTCGAGATGTAAATAAGGCACAAAGTCATTCATGGGCATCAAAGGTTGAGATTGCAGTTGGAAATGCCTCCGATTATGAATCAACTTTAAAAGCCCTAACTGGAATTCATACCGCTTTTTATTTATTACACTCCATAAACGTTGGAACAAATTTTGATCAAATTGAGGCTGAGATGGCGCACAGCTTTGCAAAGGCAGCCCATGATGCTGGGGTTTCCCAAATCATTTATTTAGGCGGAATTGCAAACGATGCAAAGACAAGTAAACATTTAAAATCTAGAGCAAATACTGGTAAGGAATTAGCTACTACCTCTGTGCCAGTACTTGAGATGCGTGCTGGAATTATTATTGGCTCAGGCTCAGCATCCTTTGAAATGCTGCGGCATTTAACTCATCGCCTTCCAATAATGACTACTCCTAAGTGGGTTATGAATCGCACCCACCCAATCGCAATCAGAGATGTGCTTTGGTATTTAAAAAATGCTGCAAAATTAGAAACACCAGTCTCTGCTGTCTTTGATATTGGTGGACCTGAAGTTTTAACTTATGCCGATATGATGCAAAAATTCGCAGTTTTATCTGGACTTAGAAAGCGATTGATAATAAAAATTCCGGTACTAACTCCAAATCTTTCAAGTCTTTGGATTGGCTTTGTCACACCAGTACCAACCGCACTTGCTAGACCATTAGTGGGCTCATTAATTAGTGAGGTGGTTGCTGATCCTGGGAAATCAATTAGCAAATTAATTCCACCACCACCAGAAGGTTTAATTGATGTTGAAAATGCAATTAATCTAGCTTTAACTAAAGTTTCTACTAACTCAGTTGATACCCGCTGGTCTGATGCCACACTGCCAACTGCGCCTTGGCAAAAAGCCCAGAGTGATCCAGAGTGGGCAGGTGAAGCACTTTATAAAGACACCAAAGTTAGATATACCGATGCTTCTATAAGTAGTTTATGGCAAGCAATAGAGGAAATTGGTGGAGATAATGGTTGGTATGGCTCAGATTTTCTTTGGTATCTACGCGGCTTATTAGATCGAATGATCGGCGGCGTTGGATTAAGAAGAGGGCGGCGAGATCCAATTCATTTAAGAGTCGGTGAGTCATTAGATTTTTGGCGAGTTGAGTCGTTAGAGCCTGAAAAATCTTTAAAACTCTATGCCGAAATGATTATTCCAGGCAAAGCCTGGCTTGAGTTTAGAATTCGAAAAATGGCAAACGGGAAGAGTGAAGTTATCCAGGAAGCTAGTTACTCACCGCGCGGGCTAGGTGGGCAGCTTTATTGGTTTGCAGTAATGCCGTTTCACATCTTCGTCTTTCCAACCATGATCAGGAATTTAATTAGAAGCGCTAATCGGAAAGATTATGCAGCGGCGAATCCTTTACCTTCATTTAATCTCTAGTTAAATAAATAGATTCCGCCACGCTAAGGTGCTAAGTAAAGACTTTTGTCACCCTTATCTT
>JAQCGQ010000104.1 GCA_027730465.1 Actinomycetota bacterium
AAGAAGCTAAAAAAGTTTTAAGTAAATCACAAGATATTTCAGATTTATTATGGAGTATTTATAGTAATGCTAAAAATTATGAAGGTGAATTAATTTCAAATTACTGGAGAAGCCAAGCGCTAAGTGGTGGCGGGCGTGGTGTTATTGCTGATCAAAAATTAAATGCATTAATTACTTTATTTGAAGTAGCACGCCGCTTTAGTGAGCGAATGCCGGGGAGTAAGCCTGCCTTATTTATTGATCAACTATTAGGTGAGAAGATTTTGGCAGACAGTATTACCACTTCTGCCCAGCGTGATGAGGTTGTTAAAGTCATGACTGTTCACTCAGCAAAAGGTTTGCAGTGGCGATATGTAGCACTTGCCGGAATGCAAGAGGGTAATTGGCCAAACTTAAAGCAACGTGGTTCATTGCTTGGTAGTGAGAGATTAGTTGAAATATTTCGCCATGGCATAAGTAATCCGGCTGAGTTAGAGGTGATATCAGCTTCTGGTTTAGCTGAAGATGAGCGAAGATTGTTAAATGTTGCACTTTCAAGAGCTACTGAAAAGTTAATTATTACCGCAGTATTACAAGAAGATAATCAGCCATCTAGTTACTTTGATAAATTTGCTGGTGAGCAAACTCCAATTACCGAAATACAAAGAGGGATAACGCAACCAGCATTAGTTGCAACACTTCGCTCGATTGCAAATAAAACAAGTGAAAAAGCGGAGCTAGATTTTGCTATTAGAGCCCTTAAAACCCTTGAAGTAAATGGTGTAAGTGCGGCAAATCCCAAAAATTGGGTTGGTGCTATTAACTTATCTACGCAATTACCGGTGGTCACCAATGAAGAAGTACTAAGAATTTCACCAAGTTCACTTGAATCCTTTACCGAATGCTCACTTAAGTGGCTACTTGAACAAAGTGGTGGCAAAGATGCTGATTCAACCGCTCAAGTTTTAGGAACTGCAATACATGTAATTACTGCGCAATTAAAGGAGCAGCCTGATTTAACACTTGATCAGCTAAAGGCAAAACTAAAAGGTGCCTGGTCATTAATTGATATGAATAAAGGGTGGATTAAAGATTATGAGTATCGCAGAGCTGCCAAAATGCTTGAAAAATTTTATAGCTGGAACCTTGAAAATAAGAATACTTTAGTAGGCGTTGAAGAACGATTTGAATTTAAACTTGGAAGTGCAATCGTCTCCGGTTCGATTGATCGTATTGAACTAACTGCTGAGAATAAGTACTACATCGTAGATTTAAAAACTGGTGCCACAGCTATTTCGCATGAAAACGCAAGAGAAAACAAACAATTACAAAGCTATCAGTTAGCAGTAGTAAATGATAGTTTTAAGAATAAGTTAGATCATCAAGATGTGGCAGGTGCTGAGCTAATTTTTGTTGGTGAATTTAAAGCCAAAGATGCGAAACCTAGGCAGCAGGAAAAAATTGATGGTAAAGCGTTAACTGATGAATTAATTCAGATTTCCGTTGGTATGAGTGATAAGACCTTTACCGCCACCATTAATGAGCGCTGTCGAAGCTGCGCAGTTAAATCATCTTGTCCGATCCAACCTCAGGGAAGGCCGGTGATTAATAATGGAAATTAAGTACTCAGCACTTGAGATAGCAAAGCGAATCAGCGCAGTAGATTCATCATTTAGAACTCCAACTAGTGAGCAAATTCCAATTATTCAATCACCTCTGGCTCCCTCAGTTGTAATAGCCGGTGCTGGATCTGGTAAGACAGAGACGATGAGTCAGCGAGTTTTATTCTTAGTTGCTAACTCAATTATAACTCCGGATCAGTTACTTGGTCTTACCTTTACAAGAAAAGCGGCTGGTGATTTAGCTAAAAGAATTAAATATCGACTACGTCAATTAAAAAATGCCAACTTATTACCGAATCATTTTGATGAGAGTGAATTAACTGTTTCAACTTATCACTCATATGCTGGTCGAGTTTTAGCAGATCATTCAATCCGAATTGGTATTGACGCCGATAGTGATCCAATTGGTGAGGCAGCAGCCTGGCAAATCGCTTTTGAAGAGGTTAGTAGATTCGCTGGAACCGATCTGCAAATAAACGGCTCAGTTAATTCAGTAGTGGATGAAGTAATGGATTTATCAACTGCAATCGCTGAAAATGATCGCAGCGCAGAAGAGATTATTGATTACACCGAGAGATTACTTTCACAAATTAATCAATATACCGATCGCCAAACTATTCCAGTACTTGAGTTTAAGGAGGAGTTAAAACAGCGACTATCAATATTGCCTATTGTTGCCGCTTCTGATCATCGTCGTAAGACCCATGGCTTATTAACCTTTAATGATCACATGTCACTTGCTGCCAAATTAGTATCCGAAAGTGTTAAAAATTATAGCGATGACATTGCTAGCCTTGAACGAAATAAATACAAAGTAGTGCTTCTAGATGAGTATCAAGATACTTCTTTTAATCAAATTAAGTTTTTGTCTAATTTGTTTGGAAATAATCACCCAGTAACAGCAGTTGGTGATCCAAATCAAGCAATCTATGGTTGGCGCAGCGCTAGCTCAGAAACACTAGATACTTTCGCTGAATCCTTCAATAGCAAAGCAACTCGCTATAGCCTACTTACAACTTGGCGAAATGATAAAGCTATTCTTGATTTAGCTAATGTGATGATCGATAACATTTCATCTGATAAGAAGATTGAAAAACTAACCGCTAGCCCAAATGCTAAAACAGGTGAGGTGATTTGCGCAGTTTATGAGACACAGGTGCAAGAAGGTCAAGGCATAGCTGAATACTTTGCTAAGTATTGGTTTGATGAAAACCGTGAAAAATTAGCACCCCAAGATAGAAGCACCTTTGCTGTATTAGTTAGAAGTAGATCACAAATTGAAGTAATTCAATCTGCTTTAAATGGATTAAATATTCCAACTGATGTCGTAGGCATTGGCGGATTAATTCATACACCAGAGGTAGCGGACATAATCGCTTTACTACGCACATTGACAATGCCAGATGCTGGCACAGCTTTAATGAGACTACTTACTGGACCTCACTTATCTCTTGGTGCCAGAGATTTAATGGCGCTAGGTGCATTTACAAAAGCTTTTGCAAAATCAAATGATTATTCACGTGGTAAGTGGTTAAAGCAGGCACTTGAGGAAAACCTTGATGTAGTTGCAACCGCAGATGAGTTTGCGGCTGGTTCAATTATTGAATCCCTTGAGCAATTATTAATCCTCACACCAAATGAGTTTAAAAAATACGAGAGCACACCAGCTTTTAGCGAAGAGGCTCTTATGCGGCTGCGCAGTTTCGCTCTCTCACTAAGGGTCTTGCGTCGTAATTTAAATGGCTTGATAACGGATGCAATTATTGAAGTTGAGCAGTTCTTATCCTTAGATACTGAGGTTTTAGTAAGAGATGGTTGGCAAACGGGGCGAAAAAATTTAGATCGCTTTCTTGATGAAGCAGCTAGATTTGAGAAAAATGGTGGAACATTAATTGGCTTTCTGCAATGGCTTAAAATTACCGAGGACGCCGAAGGTGGTTTAAAGCCTGCCGAAGTTGATGTTAGAAGTGATGTGGTGCAATTGTTAACAATTCATTCAGCTAAAGGGGCTGAGTGGGATTATGTTGCGCTGCCAGGCCTTGCTGATCGTAATTTTCCAAATGTCGGTAAGAAGTCAGATAGTTGGGTTACAAATGCTGGTTCAAT
>JAQCGQ010000105.1 GCA_027730465.1 Actinomycetota bacterium
GCCGCCCTAAATCATGACGAGATTTACCAACTGCTGCTAATTGTTTCTCCACCACATTTTGCGTAGCAATACCGGCGTGATCCATGCCGGGTAGCCAAAGTGCTTCAAAGCCTTTCATTCGCTTCATTCGCGTTAGTAAATCTTGGATTGTGTGATCAAGTGCGTGACCGATATGAAGTGAGCCGGTCACATTTGGTGGCGGAATTACAATAGTAAATGGTGGTTTTTTAGATTTGCTATCAGCTTTAAAGTAACCAGCATCTTCCCATTTTTTATAAAGCCGGTTCTCTATTTCAGCAGGAGTGAAGGTGGCAGCTAACTCTTTATTACTACCGCTATCTTTATTGCCACTCATAAGGGGTAATCTTAGGCACTTTTTTCTTCAGAACTCTTTTCACCCTTAACTGCACGTTTTGGTCCAGAAGCAGTGCGAGGTATATAAGTTGGCACCTCTTCTTTGCGCACTACCGCTGGAGTAATTACTACCTTTTCAATATCTTTACGGCTCGGTACTTCATACATCACAGCCAGCAGCGTCTCCTCCATAATTGCTCGAAGCCCTCTAGCACCTGTACCTCGCTTAATCGCAAGATCTGCAACTACCTCAAGTGCTTCATTACTGAACTCAAGTTCAACCTCATCTAGATCAAATAATTTCTGATACTGCTTAACTAACGCATTTTTTGGTTCAGTTAATATCTGCATAAGTGCTTTTTGATCCAAACTTTCAACACTAGTCATGATTGGAAGGCGACCAATAAACTCTGGAATCATCCCAAATTTGAGTAGATCCTCTGGCATCACATCCCCAAAAATATCGGTCTTAATGATGTCATCTGCTGTTTGAAGTTCTGCATTAAAGCCAACGCCAGCTTTTCCTTTTCGGCTCTCAATAATCTTCTCAAGACCCGCAAAGGCGCCACCAACAATAAATAAAATATTTGTAGTATCAATTTGTAAAAACTCTTGATGAGGATGCTTGCGCCCACCTTGTGGTGGCACAGATGCGGTAGTTCCCTCTAATATTTTAAGAAGTGCTTGCTGAACTCCCTCACCTGAAACATCTCTAGTAATAGATGGGTTCTCAGCCTTTCTGGCCACCTTATCAATTTCATCAATATAGATAATTCCAGTCTCAGCTTTTTTCACATCAAAATCTGCTGCTTGAATAAGTTTTAGCAGAATATTTTCAACATCCTCACCAACGTAACCAGCCTCAGTTAATGCTGTGGCATCTGCAATAGCAAATGGCACATTAAGCATTCTGGCAAGTGTTTGGGCAAGTAATGTCTTACCGCAACCAGTTGGTCCTAAAATTAAAATATTACTCTTTGATAATTCAACAGAATCATCACGTTTGCTATCTCCTGATTGCACACGCTTGTAGTGGTTATAAACTGCAACAGATAAAGATTTCTTGGCCTGATCTTGGCCAATTACATACTGATCTAAAAATTCAAATATCTCTTGTGGTTTTGGTAACTCAGCTAAACCAAGGGAGGATGTTTCATTAAGTTCATCAGTGATGATCTCATTACAAAGATCAATACACTCATCACAAATATAAACGCCAGGACCGGCAATTAACTTCTTAACCTGCTTTTGAGTTTTGCCACAGAAGGAACACTTAAGTAGGTCACCACTTTCACCAATGCGGGTAGTCACCGAAAAAACTCCTGTTCGTTAGGGAAGAGAGATAAGGGTAGAACGAAGTAAGTAGTTACTGTAGTGAAATAAGGCTTAAATCTGTTCGCTTATAGGCGAAATTATTAACTCTTCGCCTTTGCTTTACGAGTTGCAAGTACTTGATCAATAAGTCCGTACTCAACAGCTTCAGCTGAGGTTAAAATCTTATCTCGCTCAATATCTTTAGCAATATCAGCCTGACTCCTCTTAGAGTGACGAGCTAACATCTCTTCAAGTAATGTGCGCATTCGCAAAATTTCTTTTGCTTGAATCTCAATATCAGATCCTTGTCCACCGCCTTCAGAGTATGGCTGATGAATTAAAATACGAGCATGCTCAAGTGCGTATCGCTTACCAGGGGCGCCACCTGCAAGTAATACTGCCGCAGCAGAGGCAGCTTGTCCTAAGCAAATAGTCATTACATCTGGTCTAACAAATTGCATCGTGTCATAAATTGCAGTTAACGCTGTGAAAGATCCCCCGGGTGAGTTGATGTAAATCATGATGTCACGATCTGGATCCATTGACTCTAAGGTAAGTAATTGCGCCATTACATCATTTGCAACTGTGTCATCAATTGCTTGGCCTAAGAAAATAATGCGCTCTTCAAATAGTTTTGTGTATGGATCAAGTCTCTTATAGCCATAGCTAGTGCGCTCTTCAATTGTTGGCAGAATATAACGAGAGGTTATTTCATTTATTTTATTCATATCTGCCTTCATCGTGAGGTTCCCCCACTACCTGATACCTGCCCAGCTGATTTAACAACATGATCAACAAATCCATACTCTTTCGCTTCCGCTGCAGTAAACCAGCGATCACGATCTGAATCTTCCGTAATTGTCTCTGCTTTTTGACCAGTATGAAATGATATTAAGTCAGCCATATTTTTCTTAGTAAAACTCATTTGCTCTGCTTGGATTTTAATATCAGAGGCGGTTCCACCAATTCCACCTGATGGTTGGTGCATCATAATTCTGGCATGTGGAAGTGCGTATCTTTTTCCAGCAGTGCCAGAACATAATAAGAATTGACCCATTGATGCAGCAAGTCCCATTGCAACTGTTGCCACATCATTGTTGCATCGTGTCATAAATTGCCATACCAGCTGAGATTGAACCACCTGGTGAGTTGATATAAAGGTAGATATCTTTTTCTGGATCCTCAGCTGCTAGTAATAACATCTGAGCACAGATTGCATTAGCCATTGAATCTTCAACGACTGAGCCTAAAAAGATAATTCGCTCTTTAAGTAATCGTTGGTAAACCTGATCATCAAGTCCACCCATGCCACTAGCACTTGCACGTGGGGTATTACTTAGTTCCACTGATATCTCCTTGTTTTAATACTGTCTTGACCTTAACAATCTTTTACCAAAAATGCTTCCCGGTTTAAGCCTAACCTCTGTTCGCCTTAAGCGATTATTTCTCTGCTACCGCAGGTTTAGGAGCTAGGGCTTCTAAATCAATTTTCTTACCAGATTTATCAATAATCTTAACTCGACCTAAAACTGCAGCAAGAGCCTTTGCGCGAGTGACCTCAGCCACCATTGTGCTCACCTGTCCTGAATTAGATACCTCTTTAATAAATTGATCAGGGCTCATGCCATAGCGAGCGGCTGCGCGAACTAAATACTCAGTTAACTCTGTTTCATTTACCGAGATTGCCTCTGCCTTCACAATTGAATCAAGTAGGAACTCTCGAGCAATAGTCTCTGATACCTCTTTAGTTACCTCACCCCGGTGTTTAACATCATCTAATCTGCCCTCTTTTTCAAGATGATCATTTACCTCTGCCTCAATTACTTCTGCAGGAAGTGGCACATCAACTGTTTGAGTTAACTTCTCAACAAATAAATCCCTGGCCTGAGCGCCCTGCTCTAGCTCCTTTACCTTCATTAAACGCGTCTTAAGATCAGCTTTTAACTCAGCTAAGGTTTCAAACTCAGATGCTAAT
>JAQCGQ010000106.1 GCA_027730465.1 Actinomycetota bacterium
GCTCGCTATACCGGTGCAGATTGCAAAAGATGCCGTCGCGAAAAAGTAAAGCTCTTCCTTAAGGGCTCTAAGTGCGATGGACCAAAGTGTCCAATTGAGTCACGTCCATATCCACCAGGACAACATGGTCGTGCTCGTTCAAAAGATTCTGAGTATTTACTTCAGATGCGTGAGAAGCAAAAGTGTGCACGCATTTACGGAATTTTAGAAAGACAGTTCCGTGGTTACTATGAAGAGGCAAACCGTCTGCAAGGTAAGACCGGTGAAAATCTTTTGGTACTACTTGAAACCCGCCTAGACAATGTTGTCTTCCGCGCTGGCTTTGCTAAGAGCCGAGATATGGCACGCCAACTAGTGCGCCATGGTCACTTCTTAGTTAATGGAAAAAGCGTAAACATTCCATCATTTAGAACTACACCTATGGATGTAATTGATGTTGTACCGGCTTCATTGGATACCACACCATTTATCGTCGCAAGTGCAGAACTTGGTGAGAAAACTGTTCCAGCATGGATGGAGGTTGTGGGTTCTAAAATGCGAATTTTGGTCCACGCCGTTCCAACCCGCCCAATTATTGATACTCAAGTACAAGAGCAACTAATTGTTGAGCTTTACTCCAAGTAATCAAGTACTTAAGCAGTAAAGATTTACCGCAGTAAAACTAAATATCGTAAGCCAACCGAAAGATCAAATAGAGGGTCTTTCAGAACATACGGAGGAACAAAGTGCTAATTGCACAACGCCCAATCCTCACTGAGGAAGTAGTAAGCGAGTACCGTTCACGGTTCATTATCGAGCCACTAGAACCTGGTTTCGGTTACACACTTGGTAATTCATTTCGTCGCACCTTACTTTCTTCAATTCCAGGAGCTGCTGTTACTGGTATTAGAGTAAATAATGCGCTGCACGAGTTCACTGCCCTAGAAGGTGTAAAAGAGGATCTAATTGAGATCGTCTTAAACATCAAAAACTTAGTTTTATCTTCAGATAATGATGAACCATCACTTCTTTACATCCGTAAAAACGGTGATGGAATTGTTACTGGCGCAGATGTTGCTGCTCCTACCGGAGTTGTTGTACACAACCCAGAGCTTCACATTGCTACCTTAAATTCAAAGGCAAAGTTTGAGATCGAGCTAACTGTTGAGCGTGGTCGTGGTTATATCACCGCGGTACAAAACAAAGCAGCAGGAGGAGAGATTGGCCGGATTCCGGTTGATTCAATTTATTCACCAGTGCTTCGTGTTACCTACAAAATAGAGGCAACACGTGTTGAACAACGCACCGACTTTGATCGATTAGTTCTAGATGTTGAGACCAAGAGATCAATGAAGCCATCTGATGCTATGGCATCTGCCGGTAAAACATTAGTTGAGCTATTTGGCCTTGCACGTGAATTAAATGCTAACGCTGAAGGAATTGAGATGGGACCTTCCATTCAAGATGCAGCACTTGCTGCAGATATGGCACTTCCTATTGAAGATCTTGATTTAACAGTTCGTTCTTATAACTGCTTAAAGCGCGAAGGAATTCACACAGTTGGTGAATTACTATCTCGCTCTGAGGCAGATCTAATGGATATTCGTAATTTCGGATCTAAATCAATTGATGAGGTTAAAGCTAAATTACAATCTATGGGAATGCAACTCAAAGATAATCCAGCAGGTTTTGATCCAACAAAGCATGCTAACTACGGAAGTAGCGTTGAAGATGAACTAGTCGACGCGGATGAGGTCTAGGAGAGATCATGCCAAAACCAAGTAAAGGCCCACGCCTAGGTAGTGGACCAGCACATGAGAAATTATTGCTGGGCACACTTGCTGCTCAACTTTTCGAAAAAGGAAAGTTAACAACAACTGAGGCAAAAGCAAGACGCCTTCGCCCACTTGCTGAGCGATTAATTACTCATGCAAAAAAAGGTGATCTACCTGCACGTCGTCGAGTAATGGCAAGAATTTCTAGTAAATCAGTTGTCCATACTTTGTTTACGGAAATAGCACCACGTTTTGCTACTCGCGATGGTGGCTATACCCGCATTACCAAAATTGGTCCACGCAAAGGTGATAATGCACCAATGGCAGTGATTGAAATGGTTGAAGCAGGTTCGCCAGTAAAAAAGGTAGCTAAAAAAGCAGCAGCGAAAGCTGAGTAAAACACAAAGTAAAAAAAAGATTATGACTAAACCCACTCTTGAAGTTAAGAGTGGGTTTTCTCGTTTAAGAGTTGATCTGACTTATGAGGGAACAAATTTTTCTGGTTGGGCAAAACAACCAGCAGAGCGTACTATTCAAGAAGAAATAGAAAAAGCGTTAAGCACGATTACCCAAAGTAAAGTTGTAACAATTGTGGCTGGGCGAACTGATGCTGGTGTGCATGCAAAACATCAAGTTATTCACGCTGATTTACCATCAGAAACTGATATAAATAATTTAGCATTTAGGCTAAATCAGATTTTAGACGCAGATATTCGGGTGTTAATGGCGCAGTGGGCACCAGTTAACTTTCATGCCAGATTTACTGCTATTTTGCGCACCTACCAATACAAAATAATTGATGCGGGCAAAGTAACTGCGCCCTTAGATAGACATGACAGTACTGAATGGTTTCGCCCTTTAGATATTGAATTAATGAACTCTGGATCTAAATTACTACTAGGAGTTCATGATTTCTTTGCTTTTTGTAAGTTTCGTGAAGGCGGTAGTACTGTAAAAAATCTACTTGCATTTAATTGGCATCGTGATGAAAAAGGTGTTGTAATTTGTGAAATAACAGCTGACTCATTTAGATACAACATGGTTAGAAATTTAGTAGGAGCAGCAGTCTGTGTGGGTGAGGGTAGATTTAAACCAGAGTGGATGCTTGATACTTTAAATAACAAGGAAAGAATTTCAGATAGTTATGTATTTCCAGCAAAAGGCTTAACATTAATTTCAGTGCAATACCCACCAATAGATCAATATTTGAGCAACTACGAGAAATATTTGCTGACCCAAGAGAACTCTGAGGATGAGGGCTGATTTTAAGCGGGGTGTGAATGCGGTTTTGACCCAAAGCCTCACCTGAAGGTAAACTTGCTCCCGTTGGAAATGACCCGATAGGGAAAATCCTTATAAGAAAGCGAGATAACTGTGCGCACTTTTACACCAAAAGCTGGTGATATCACCCGCAGTTGGTATCTCATTGACGCACAAGATGTAGTACTAGGTCGTCTTGCTACACATGCAGCACATTTACTTTACGGAAAACATAAAACTACATTTGCTCCTCATATGGATATGGGTGATTTTGTAGTTGTTATTAATGCTGAGAAGGTAGTTTTAACTGGATCAAAGAGTTCACAAAAGTTTGCTCACCAACACTCTGGTTATCCAGGTGGTATGACCTCAACTGTTTACGCAGATCTATTTGAGAAGTTTCCAACCCGTGCGGTTGAGAAAGCAATTAAAGGAATGTTGCCAAAGAATTCAATTGGTAGATCAGCTGCAACCAAACTAAAGGTTTATGCAGGATCTGAGCATCCACATGTAGCACAAAATCCAAAGGTTTTTGAATTTAATCAAGTTTCCCAGATCGCAAAGAAGTAATAGGAGAGTAATGTCTAACGAGATTATTGAAACTAACGAAGAGGATG
>JAQCGQ010000107.1 GCA_027730465.1 Actinomycetota bacterium
GGTCCTTTAATGCTGTGGTAATTAATTTCTGATGAGCCATCGATACAGGACAATTTGAGTTCTTCACTAGTCTCTTTGCTTATGTCGATCTCATCACAGCTTGGAATAACACCGGGTGCAGCTGTTGGTAGTTGCTCACCAGTCGAGCAGCTACTTAGTAATAATGTTGTAATCAAAAGCACGAAAAATTTTCTCACCTAAAGTCTGCCTCCACTTTAACTAAACGCTTTGCTTTAATTGGATCACTCTCGCCAATTCCAAATGATGGGCATAACCTAGCCAATCCACAGGCGCCACATGCTGGCTTTCTTGAGTGGCACACCCGCCGGCCATGCCAAATCAGGCGCTGCGACAAATTTGTCCATTCTTTTCTAGGGATTAACTCACCAACTTCAAACTCAACCTTTACTGGATTATTTTGTTTACTCCAACCAAATCTTCTACTTAACCTACCAAAATGCGTGTCAACAGTTATTCCAGGGATGCCAAAGGCATGGCCTAAAACTACATTAGCCGTCTTTCTACCAACACCAGGTAAGGTAATTAAATCCTCTAAGTTTTCTGGAACTTCGCCATCAAAATCAATAAGAATTTTTTGACTTAAAGATTTAATATTTTTTGCTTTTGCTCTAAAAAATCCAGTTGATTTTATTAATCTTTCAAGATCTTTTCTATCAGCTGCAGCCATCTTTTTAATCGTGTTATATTTTTTAAACAAAGCTGGCGTGGTTTGATTTACCCGTTTATCGGTGCATTGGGCAGATAAAACTGTTGCAACTAATAGTTGAAAGGGATTTGTATAATCTAACTCACATCTAACATTTGGGTAGCTCTTTGTCAGCACACGATAGATCGCTTTAGCCCTAATTTTTTTATTCACACCACTCTCTCGCATTTGCCAAGATTACGCTCATTGGTGTCTGCTTGCTTAAAGTTGTATTATCGCGACATGTCACAAAAAGATGAAGAAGAAGCGGTAAGGCGGGCGCCAGTTTTTACTGCCATCGATGAAGTTTCCGCCGCCAGCCTGCGCGCTTCTATGACTGCAATTAAAGTTACAAAAGGGCAAGTTATATTTAAAGAGGGTGACGCTGGAGATAGATTATTTGTGGTCATTGCTGGTAAATTAAAATTAGGAACTTATTCAAATGATGGCCGAGAAAACTTACTTTCAATATTAGGGCCGGGTGATATGTTTGGTGAGTTATCACTTTTTGATCCAGGACCAAGAACTGCAACTGCAACTGCGGTTGTTGATTCAAAGCTTTTAGCATTAGCTCATGATCAGGTAATAGGTTTAGTGAAAGAGCATCCACAAGTTGCTCTGCAATTACTTAGAAGACTTGCTCAACGTCTTCGTAAAGCAAATGAAGTTTTATCTGATTTGGTTTTTGCTGATGTGCCAGGCCGAGTTGCTAAAGCAATTATTGAGTTAAGTGAAAGATTTGGGACACAAAAAGATGATGGGCTACATGTTAACCATGATCTAACTCAAGAGGAGTTAGCTCAGTTAGTTGGAGCATCTAGAGAGACTGTTAATAAGGCATTAGCTGATTTTGCAACCCGTGGTTGGGTAAAGCTTGAGCCAAGAGCAGTAATCGTTTTAGATTATGAAAGATTATCTAAACGAGGTCGTTAGTTTACTTTTTTCGTGCGAGCATACAAAAAGCTGAAGCTGGATAAAACATATTTCTTATAGTTTTATAAAGAAAAGTAGTTTTAAAAATTAACTTTAGTAACCCACCTTTAGATTGAAGAACTTTTCCAGTTTTTTTTACACTTCTTCCAAATAGTGATGATGAAAAAACTGTTCCATTTTTAACTATATCTAACTCAATTATTTCAAAATCTTTCTCGAAAAGAGTATATATTTCAGTAAGTTTTGGTCTAAACATATTATCGATTGGATCTGGATGATACGGGAAAGATTTAGGGCCAGTTAAAATTATGTAAGAATTTGATTCAACTAGCGTCTTAAGTTGATTAATTCCATCTAGTGCGACTGGAATATGTTCTAAAAGATTTGAGACTAAAAAAACCTTAGCATGCAGTTCCTTTATTGTTTTTTGACCAGAGTCTGTCAAAAAATCAGCTACAAGTTGAATATTACTATCAACTTTAACATCAACATTAATTAGCTTAAAATTCTTTGAAATTGGTTTTAATACTAGGTTTTCTATGTATGGCTGATTATATTTAATAAAGTCTAACGATGACGACCCTAAATTAATTGCAGTTCCATTAAAACTATTAAGGTGACTTGCAATTATATTATTAATCCATTTTGCTTCATTTAATAGCATATATTCCTATTTAAATAGTTGGACAAGAACCTCTACCTCAACCGGGGCATTAAGTGGCAGCTCTGCCACACCAATTGCAGTTCTAGCATGTTTGCCATTTACCTCACCAAATAATTTAATAAATAATTCACTTGCGCCATTAATTATTGGCGGGATTGCAAAAAAACCAGGAATACCATTAACAAATCCGCCGACTCGAATGATTCGCTCAATTTGATCTATGTCTGCAACTAGAGCAATAGCAGCTAGTGCGTTTAGTGCACAAACCTGCGCCATCTCTTTGGCTTCTTCCGGTGTTACCTCTTTGCCAACTTTGCCCTCTTTAACAATCTTGCCATCTACTAATGGAAGCTGTCCGGCGACAAAAACTAAATTACCGGTTCTAACAGCTGGCACATACGCCGCAATTGGTAGGGCTGCAACTGGCAGAGTTAAACCAAGGGACTCTATTTTTTCTTTTATACTCATTTAATCTCTCGTTTCATATAGGCAACTAATTGATCTCCGCCCCCAGGGGCTGGAATTACTTGTACTAACTCCCAACCATCAGAGCCCCAGGTATCTAGGATCGCCTTAGTTGCATGGGTAAGTAGTGGAACAGTTACATATTCATACTTCATATTTACTTCTTCCTTTATCTATTTTTAAAATTATTGGGAA
The DNA here is from genome assembly GCA_027730465.1 of Actinomycetota bacterium. GTDB lineage: Bacteria > Actinomycetota > Actinomycetes > Nanopelagicales > Nanopelagicaceae > Nanopelagicus. The sequence goes on from JAQCGQ010000107.1 coordinate 2,964, forward strand.
AGGGTGGCTTTAACTAAAGCTGAAACTAACCCACCATCAGCTTTACCAGCAATCTTAGGTTGTAATACCTTCATTACTAATCCCATACCAGCAGGACCTGATGCATTTGTTTCAGTGATTGCATCATTAATTAACTTCTTAATATCAGCCTCACTTAACTGCTCTGGTAGATAAAGCGCGATTACCGCTGCCTCAGCTTTTTCTTTATTGGCAAGATCATCTCTTTTTGCTTGGGTGTATGCCTCAACTGCCTCACGACGTTTTTTTGCTTCACGTGATAAAACAGTAATTATTTCAGCATCTACTAAGACTTTTGCCGCCTTACCAGCGACCTCTTCATTTGTAATGGCTGCAAGTAGCATACGGATAGTTCCGCTTTTAACCTCATCCCGCGCGCGAATCGCATCGGTTAAATCTGTTTGTAGTTTTTCTTTTAGTCCCATAGCGGTATCTTCTCATGCCTATGGCATATAAAGTACAAAGATCAATCCTGCCCTTACTACCAAAAGGGTCTAGTGATATCAGTATTTTGCACTTTTCCGACCTACATCTGCGCCCGGGGCAAAAACGTAAGATCGCTGATATTAAGAGCTTTATCACTTTAAAACCGGATTTAGTTATTTC
>JAQCGQ010000108.1 GCA_027730465.1 Actinomycetota bacterium
TTCAAGATCTTTAAGTAATGCTGGCTTTGGTTTAGCTCCAACAATTGTTTTCACTACCACACCATTAACAAAAACATTCATAGTCGGAATTGAGGAAATGCCATATTTCATAGCAATACTGCCCTCTTCATCGGTATTTAACTTAACAATTTTTAGTTTAGTGCCATACTCATTTGAAATTTCTTCCAAGATTGGGCCAACTGCCCTGCATGGGCCACACCATTCTGCCCAAAAATCTACTAATACCGGTGTGGAGCTTTTTAAAACAACTGATTCAAAATCAGCGGTAGTTACCTTCGTCGTTGCCATTTTTCTCCTTTATTATCTGCTTATCCTACTTTTAAAATCTAAAATTAATGACCAGATAGAAACCGCTCTGCATCTAGCGCGGCCTGACAACCTGAGCCAGCTGCTGTAATCGCCTGGCGGTAGGTGTAATCAACTAGATCACCACAGGCAAACACACCAGGTATTTTAGTTTTAGTACTTCGCCCCTCAACTTGAACATAGCCTTCAGAATTTAATTCAACTTGTTTTGCCACTAATTCACTTCTTGGAAGATGACCGATTGCAACAAATAAGCCAGTGAAATCTTTACTACTTTCTTCACCAGTTACCGTGTTCTTAAGTTTTAACCCAGTGACCTTATCTTCACCCAACACATCAACCACCTCATGATTAAATAAAAATTCGATCTTTGGATTATTACTAGATCGTTCGATCATAATTTTTGATGCTCTAAATGAATCACGGCGGTGAATTAAAACTACTTTGCTGGCAAACTTAGTTAAAAAGTTTGCCTCCTCCATTGCTGAATCACCACCACCAACTACTGCAATCACCTGATCACGGAAGAAAAAACCATCACAAGTTGCACACCATGAAACTCCCCTACCGGATAAACGCTTTTCATTTTTTAATCCACTTTCTTTATACGCCGAACCCATCGCCAGAATTACTGCTTTAGCTTTAACAGTTTCACCTGATCCATCAGTTAACTCTTTTATCTCACCAGTTAATTTCATTTCCACAATATCATCGGTAATAATTTTCGCATCAAATCTTTCTACCTGCTTGCGCATTGATTCCATTAACTCAGGACCCATCACACCATCTGCAAAGCCTGGAAAATTTTCTACCTCAGTTGTATTCATCAGCGCACCTCCTGCGGTAACTGATCCTTCATAAATAATTGGTTTTAATTGCGCACGGGCTGCATAAATTGCTGCGGTATAGCCGGCAGGACCTGAGCCAACAATTACTAGTTCATTTATCTCACTCACTGCCCCACCCTAAACCTTTCTATTCCGAATTACTTTGAGCAAATCTGATACTTCAGATATTTTTAGCAGCTTTGCAATAAGTAGATAAAAAACCGCCGTTAATAATGTAACCAATAATAGTGATATTAAATTCCCGCCTGGTATTTGCCCTCTAAGAAGCCAAATAGGTGCTATCACCAAGGTGAAAACAGCAATAAGTTTTAAGTAAAAGCGCACAATAGAAAATAGCGGCAACCTAATTTGATGCCTTTTAATTAAATAGAAAGATATTCCAGCTCCAATAAAATAGTGGATTGTAAATATGCCAGCTAAGCCAACTGTGACCCATTTTGGGTCAAACCAAACAGCAACTAAGTAGGAGAGACCAACAGATACTAGGTTCATTATTAAATTACCAATAACCTGTGATTTAAGGTTTTCAAATGCATTAAGGCCGCGGAGTAAAACCAAATTTATACTTACTGGGATTAAGCCGAGTGCGAAGGCGGATAGAGTTAAACCAAGATAATTTGCATCAGCATTTGAAATACCAAAGTAAAGTGTATTTGCAATTAATTGGCCAAAAGCTAAAAATAAAAGAGCTGCTGGAACAGTAAAAATACCAATTAATTTAATCGCTCTAGTTAATGAATTAGTTAACTCGTCATGTTTTTTATCAAGAACATAATTTGAAAGCCGGGGTAAAAGTGCGGTAACAACTGAGACAGTAATGATTGAATGAGGCAGAATCAAAATAAGGTATGCGTTTGCATAGGGAGTAAATCCAACACCAGTAATATCACCTAAAACTTCAGATTTCACCGCAGCGGTAGTTGCAATACTTATGGTTACTAAATAAGAAACCTGAGAGATAATTGCATATAAGAAACTCCAGCTTGCTAGGCGAAAAGATTTTATAATTTGGCTGTTATACCAATCAAATCTAAGAGTTAACTTAACCCCACTTTTTATTACAACCGGTAAAAGTATTACTGCTTGCGCTAAGTAACCAGCGGTAGTGCCAAGACCAAGCCAAGTAATATCAGCCTGGGAGATATTACCAAGGGTTAAATCATCTTTATTTAATAAAAACCAAGAGAATAAAATAACCGCAATTAAATTGTTAATAACTGGCGCCCACATCATTGGCCCAAACTTGCCCTTTGCGTTTGTAATCTGGCCAAGTAGGGCAAATAAACCTAAGAAAAAGATCTGCGGCAGGCAGTAGCGCATAAAAGAAACAGTGATATCAAACTCTGGGCGAGTTGAAAACTCTGGGGCATAAAGATTTACAATCATTGGCGCAAGTGCAATACCGATTGCGGTAAGTAATAAAAGAAAAGTAACAGTTACAGTAAATAAACGAGATATAAAAGCTGCGCCTTGATCTGAATCCCGCAATGATCTAACTATTTGTGGCACAAATACTGCAGTAAGTGCTCCACCGATTAGCAGGTTATATAAAATATTTGGCATCGTATTTGCCACGTTATATGTGTCACCTAATATTGCAGTTCCAAGAAGTGCGACTAGTAAAAGATTTCTTATTAACCCAGTAATTCGAGAGGCGATAGTTCCAACTGCCATAACCGAGCTAGCACGTAGTAATTGGTGATCAGACATTACTGCGCCTCCTAACTCTTCTCACACTCTGCACTAAGGCTGCAATAATTAAAAGTACCGCAGCGGTGGTTGTAATCCAGGTGGTGACTGGGCTAATAACTGAAAGTTTTAGATTTATATTAACCGGATATCCCACTGGCTTATTTTCAAGATTAGTAAGTTGCACTAGCAACCTTGAATCACCTGCAGCAAAGACCTCAATTGGAAGTAACACCTGTTTTTTTGATTTTCCTGGCAACTCAATTTCTTCAATTTGGGCGACAGATACCTTGCTGTTCATTGCTCTACTACTTAGTTTTAATTTAACAATTTGATCAAATTCATTGACTATCGTAATTGGCAGCTTCTCTTTTGAGTTAGTAACTGTAAATTTAGTGTTTTTAATATTTAATTTATTACGCATAACCGAGATTGATTTTTCGTAATCTTTAAGTAAATCTAAAAATATTTTTTCTTCTAAATTAGGATTTAATAATTGTGAAAGCCGCAATTGATTCTCTTCTAACTGCTTTTTCTCTAGTAATGTAGATAACAAATCTATTTGGCGCTGGCCATATTTTAAGACACTTAATGAAGCTTTATTAAACCTCTGTTTTACTGCCCCAGTTGAGCCAACCTCTTGAACCAAACGATTTAAAAGGGCTCCTAATCTAATTT
>JAQCGQ010000109.1 GCA_027730465.1 Actinomycetota bacterium
GTATGAAGTCAGGTAATGTCATGAGCATGAATGTCGGTAACAATGGATAAAAAGTCACCCGCTTATCTTGTTTTAGATGATGGCCGAATTTTTGAGGGTTTATCTTGGGCAAAAGAGGGTGAAACATTTGGTGAAGCAGTGTTTTCAACTGGTATGACCGGCTACCAGGAAACATTAACAGATCCTTCCTATCATAAACAGGTTGTGATCATGACTGCGCCACATATAGGAAACACTGGTGTTAATACAAATGATGAAGAGTCTGAAAAGATTTGGGTATCTGGATTTGTAGTTAGAAATCCATCACCGATATCAAGTAATTGGCGGAGTGAAAAGTCACTTGAACAAGAGTTAATCGATTCCGATGTGGTTGGAATTCAAGGCGTGGATACCCGAGCAATCACAAGGCATTTGCGTGATCGAGGGGCAATGAAAGTTGGCATATTCAGTAATACCAAGCTTACAAAGGAAGAAATGGTAATTCGGGTGCGCAAAACCGCTTCAATGAGCGGAGCATTTTTAGCGGCAGATGTAACTACAAAGCAGTCATATGTTATTAACCCACCAAAAGGAGTTGAAACTAGATTTAAAGTTGCGGCAGTCGATTTAGGTATCAAATCTGCAACACCAAAGGCAATGGCAAAATTGGGTATTCAAGTGCATATCATGCCGCTTACTACGACTTTAGATCAGATTAAAGAGTTAAATGTTGATGGAGTTTTTCTTTCAAATGGTCCAGGAGATCCAGCCGCAATGGTTAAGGTAGTTGAGTTAGTTAGAAGTATTCTACTAGAAGAGATTCCGTTTTTTGGAATTTGTTTTGGTCATCAAATTTTAGGGAGGGCTTTAGGGTTTGAAACTTATAAATTACCATTTGGTCATCGGGGAATTAATCAACCCGTCATTGATTTAATAACTGGAAAAGTAGAAATCACCTCCCACAATCACGGCTTTGCGGTGGCTGCGCCTAAGGAGAGCAAATTTCATACAGTTTATGGAAGTGGGAGAGTAAGTCATATTTCACTAAATGATTCAGTAGTTGAAGGCCTTGAAATGATTTCAATACCAGCTTTTTCGGTTCAGTATCATCCAGAGTCTGCTGCTGGCCCACATGATGCCGCCTACCTATTTGAAAGATTCGTAAAACTAATGGAAAATCCCAAAATAGGTTTAAAGGAATCAAATGCCTAGAGATAAATCTATTGAGAGCGTTTTAGTAATCGGTAGTGGACCAATTGTTATAGGGCAAGCATGCGAATTTGATTATTCAGGAACACAGGCTTGTCGAGTACTTCGTAGTGAAGGAATTAGAGTCATCTTAATTAATTCAAATCCTGCAACGATAATGACTGATCCAGAGTTTGCAGATGCTACCTATATAGAACCAATCACACCTGAGGTTATTGAGAATATTTTAGATAAAGAACGCCCTAGCGCTGTGCTCGCGACTTTGGGGGGACAGACTGCACTAAATGTAGCCATAGCCCTATATGAGCGTGGTTCATTTGAAAAATATGGAACAAAGCTAATTGGAGCTGATGTTGAGGCAATTAGGCGTGGGGAGAATCGCGAAGTTTTCAAAAAGATAGTTGCACTTATTGGAGGTGAATCTGCAAAATCAAAGATTTGTCACACAATGAATGATTGCATTGCAGCTGCTAAGGAACTTAACTATCCGGTTGTAGTGAGACCATCATTTACCATGGGTGGATTAGGTTCCGGAATTGCCTTTAATGAGCAGGATTTAAATCAAATTGCTGGAGCAGGCTTGCGCCATAGCCCAACGACTGAAGTATTACTTGAAGAATCAATTATTGGCTGGAAAGAGTATGAACTAGAGGTTATGCGTGATCATAAAGATAACGTAGTCATAGTTTGTAGCATTGAAAATATTGACCCAATGGGAGTTCATACTGGTGATTCAATAACAGTAGCACCTGCAATGACGCTTACAGATGTTGAGTATCAAAAGCTCAGAGACTTATCTATTGCAATTATTCGCGAAGTTGGTGTTGCAACTGGTGGCTGTAATATTCAATTCGCAGTTAATCCAGTAGATGGACGAATTATTGTTATAGAGATGAATCCTAGAGTTTCAAGATCTTCAGCCCTCGCTTCAAAAGCGACAGGCTTTCCAATTGCAAAAATAGCAACTAAATTAGCTATTGGTTATACGCTAGATGAAATTGAAAATGATATTACGAAATCAACGCCAGCATCATTTGAACCCTCCCTTGATTATGTAGTTGTTAAAGTACCAAGATTTGCATTTGAAAAATTTCCAGAAGCTGATGTTCGCTTAACTACGACTATGAAAAGTGTTGGCGAAGCAATGGCAATTGGGCGAAGTTTCCCCGAAGCATTGCAGAAGGCCCTACGTTCGCTTGAGAAATCCGGCGCAAGCTTTACTTGGACTGGCGGTGATTTAGATACCTTAATGAAGCAAATCGCTATTCCTACGGAGTTTAGGTTGCAGCAGCTACAACTCGCAATGCATCTTGGGGCTACTGTTGAGCAAATATATGAAGTGACAAAGATCGATCCTTGGTTTCTAGAACAGATTAATCTAATTAATCAAAAGGCTATGGAGATCGCATCCTCTGGTGAACTAACAAAGTCGCTACTTAGATCTGCAAAAAAGATGGGATTTTCTGACCAACAGATAGCGAATTTGAAAAACGTAAGTGCAGCAGAGATACTGCTTGCTAGAAATACATTTAATCTTCACCCAGTTTATAAAACAGTTGATACTTGCGCGGGTGAATTTGCAGCACTTACCCCTTATTACTACTCGGCATATGATGAAGAAAGTGAAGTTCTACCTCGCACTAAGCAAGCTGTAATTATTTTAGGAAGCGGTCCAAATCGAATCGGTCAAGGAATCGAATTTGATTATTCGTGCGTTCATGCTTCCTTTGCCTTACGTAAAGCTGGCTATGAAACGGTCATGATTAACTGTAATCCTGAGACTGTTTCAACTGACTACGACACATCTGATCGGCTTTATTTCGAACCATTAACTTTAGAAGATGTATTAGAGGTAATTGCCGCCGAAACTGCGGCCGGCCCAGTACTTGGTGTTATTGCTCAACTTGGTGGGCAAACTCCACTAGGACTTGCAAGAGGGTTAATGGATGCTGGCGTTAAAATATTAGGAACCTCACCAGATGCAATTGATTTAGCAGAGGAGCGCGGAGCATTTGGTGAAATTTTAAAAAATAACAATTTGAGTGCCCCAAATTTTGGAATGGCTAGCTCATATGATGAGGCTGCGCAGATTGCTAGCAAAATTGGCTACCCAATTCTCGTGCGGCCCTCATATGTATTAGGTGGCCGAGGAATGGAGATTGTTTATGATGAGGAAACTCTTAAAGGATTTATCGAAAAAGCAACAGCAATCACACCTAATCACCCAGTACTAATTGATAAGTTTTTAGATGATGCAATTGAAATTGACGTAGATGCTTTATTTGATGGGGAGGAACTTTATTTAGCTGGAGTAATGGAACATATTGAGGAGGCAGGAGTTCATTCAGG
>JAQCGQ010000110.1 GCA_027730465.1 Actinomycetota bacterium
TTTAGAGCCCCCATAGCATTTTGTTCAACTAATACAACCGTTAAATTCAACTGCTTTACTAAATCTTTTATAGATTGAAATATTTGCTCAACAATTAAAGGGGCTAAGCCAAGGGAGGGTTCATCTAGAAGTAATAGTTTTGGCCGAGCAATTAATGAACGACCAATAGCTAACATTTGTCGCTCACCCCCCGACAAGGAGCCAGCTGTCTGCGCCATGCGCTGCCCAAGAATTGGGAAAAGTTCTACTACCTCCGCAGTTGCAGCCGCCACATCTTTTTTATCTTTTCGCCATAAGCCGGTTAAGGCTAAATTATCCTTAACACTTAACTCAGCTATTACTGATTTACCATCAGAAACATGAACAATGCCTGACCTAGCAAGGTCTTCTGGCTTTTTTCCTAAAATTACTTCACCATTCCAACTAGCACCGCCTGATACTGCTTCTTTAAGACCAGATAAAGTGCGCAGTAATGTGGTCTTACCAGCACCATTTGCGCCAATGATTGCAGCTAGTTGCCCTTCAGCAACTTTAAAAGAGACATTACTTATTGCTCTGATGGCGCCATGGTCAATAGTTAAGTTTTCAACAACAAGGCTCAATTGTTCACCCCTAAATATGCTGCAACCACCCCTTCATCTCTGCGAACTGTTTCAACGTCTCCAGAGGCGATTACTTGGCCAAAATTTAATACGTATAGTCGATCACAAACTGACATAACTACATCCATATGATGCTCTACTAAAATTACTGAACATTGCGACGCTAAATTATGAATTAATGAGTTCATCCACTCGATATCTGATGATCCAAGTCCACCAGCTGGCTCATCAAGTAATAGAATTTTTGGTTCACTTACTAGCGCTCGAGCTATTGCAACTCGTTTTGTAACGGGATAGGGCAGAGAATCTGCGCGCATATCTGCAATACCTGAAGCATAAACACGCTCGAGGGCGGTCATACTGCGTTGTTTAAGTCTTTCTTCATCACGCCCACTTAAACCAAATGCTGATGAAATTAAGCCGCTACGAGCACTCTTGTTAGCACCAACCATTACATTCTCTAGAACTGTTAGTTCTGGAAATAAACCTACTCCTTGTAGTGTGCGAGAGATCCCAAGATCAATTAGATCATAAGGTTTCGGCCACTTATGTGCTTTACCATTTATTTCAAGGGAGCCGGACTCAACATCAACTAATCCAGAGAGTGCGTTAAATACCGTTGTCTTACCCGCACCATTTGGCCCAATTAATCCCACTACTTCATTTTTATGTAAATCTAAATTTACATCTACTAACGCCTTCAGTCCACCAAATGAAACTGATAATGATTTTATGGAAAGCAGATTTGAATTACTCACGAGGATAGATTCTAGGCACACGCGGGCCGATTCGGGTGATAATCTCATAATTTATTGTGTTAGCTGCCTTAGCCCATTCATCTACCGTGTACTCACCACTACTACCATCGCCAAAAACGATTACTTCATCCCCAGTTTTTGCAGTTGAGGTGATACCTAAATCCACCACAAATTGATCCATAGATACTCGGCCAATTATTGGAGCGCGTTTTTTAGCCACAAACACCCCTGCTAGATTATTTGTGTTTCGAGGAATTCCATCTGCGTAGCCGAGAGCAACTACGCCAAGTTTAGTATCACTTTTTATTACTGCAGTACCGCCATAACCAACACTTGATCCTGCGCTAACATCTTTAACTAGGTTTAATTTTGCTTTCAACTTCATTGCTGGTTTTAATCCAAGGGAGGAAGAATCTCCAATAGTTTTTATATCTGGACTTAATCCAAATAACGCTATGCCTGAGCGAATAATATTTTTGTGTGAGCCCTTGTTAGTAAATAAGGCTGCTGAATTTGCAATATGAATAAACTCAGCGTTGATACCAGCAGTTTTAGCCTGATTAACTTTTTCCTCAAATAAGCTAAGTTGCTGTTGATTCATTACCTCAGCTGGCTCATCCGCCCTAGCAAAATGTGACCAGATACCGATTACTTTTAGTTGCTTTAAATTAACTCCCATCAAGACAGATTTAATTAATTGATCCCACTCAGATAAGACACCGCCTCGGCTCATCCCGGTATCAATTTCAAGATGAATGCGAGCAGTTTTACCAGTTAAGGATGCGGCTTTAATTACTTCATTTAGTAGATCAATAGATGGGATACCTAAATCGATATCTAAATCAATTGCGCTTTTAAAATCCTCACCCAACGGCGTGAGCCAACTAATTATTGGTTTTAATATTCCTGCTTTACGAAGATTAATTGCCTCTTTAAGTAAGGCAGTACCAAACCAATCAGCCCCAGCATCTTCTAAGGCCTTTGAAACTGGGATTAAGCCATGACCATAAGCATCAGCTTTAACAACGGCAAGCACATCAGCAGTAGTTCGACTTTTTATTGATTTAAAATTTTGTGCAATTGCAGAAAGATTTACCTCAACACATGCCCGACTCATGTAATTAGCCTACCTGCCCCTTATGAGGGTTGGCGATCTGAGGTAATTGATCGATCAATTGCAATAACTGCTACTAAAAGTGCAGAGCCTATGAAGAGGCCACCTAATAAGTCTGAGAACCAGTGAGTATTTCGATATAGCGATGCTAAGCAAACTAGTGTACTAATTATTGAAACAAACCAAGTTAACCTTAAACCTTCAAACGGCTCTTTATGTGAGTAACGAAAGATTAAATAGGCAATCATTCCCCAAGAAAGAACTGCATTTGCAGCGTGACCACTTGGGTAGGAAAGACCACTATCTGTGAAGAATAAGTCAAAGCCGGTGCTAGGTTTAGTGCGACCAAATAACAACTTTGAAGCACCTACTGCTAAATTCAGTAAAAATAATGCAAGTAAAGATAAATTAACCGGCCGCCAGGATTTAAATCTTCGGCTGATTAGAATGGCAGTGATAAGTAAAATTGCTGAGGTTATACCTCGTAATCCCAAATCATCCATAAGAATAACTATGGTGGGTGTCTTTCCTGGAGTAACTAATAAAATATCTCTTTCATAAATCCATTCATCTAATCTTCTAATCCAAGAGTTAGCTACCACTTGCTGGGTGATTAATGCATAAACAGACATGAAAGAAATTGATAATTTGCGAGCAGAGTTCATCTGCTTACGTCTTTTTTCGGGCACTTATTTACTCAACTGTTACTGATTTAGCTAAATTACGTGGTTGATCAACATCATTTCCTCGCGCTACTGCCATTTCATATGCGATTACCTGCAGTGGAACTACCACTAATACTGGTTGTAGTAACTGATCAACTTCTGGGATGCGAATTAAATGATCAGCCCATATAAATTCAGAATCACAAATTGCAATCACTATCGCACCTCTTGCTTTCACCTCTTGGATATTACTTGCCATCTTCTCGGCTAATACCCCTGAAGAAGTAGGCATAATTGCAATTACTGGTGTTCCGTTATCAATTAATGCAATAGGTCCATGCTTTAATTCACCACCTGCAAAACCTTC
>JAQCGQ010000111.1 GCA_027730465.1 Actinomycetota bacterium
TACTGGAGTAAGCACTGAAACATGATGTCCCTCTGTAATTAAATGTTCAGTTAACTCGCGAATATGAGTTTGTACTCCACCTGGGGTATCCCAGCCATATGGGCAAACCATACCAATTCTACTTTTCCTCATCTATCCAAATCCGCTGCAACATATGCCAATCTACTGGTGATTCCTTAATGTGTTTTGCAAAGTTATCAGCCATAGATTGGGTTACTGCTCTTATCTTTTCATCTTTACTTCCTGTATCAGCAATCATAATAGTTTTATCGAAAATCACCACAATACCTTTATCTGTGTAACGGATATAAGCCGTAATTAAAGGCGCCCCAGTTGTAATTGCTAAAATAGCAGGCCCAGAAGGCATCTTTGCTATTGCACCCAAAAAATCTACTTCAATACCATTTCTAGACATATCCCGGTCGGCAACTAGCGCTACTAATTTGCCTTCATTTAAACGCTGTGTAAGCAGTGGAATAGTTTTTTCCTTATGACTAATTGGCTCAATACCAATACTTTTGCGATACTCTAAAAACTTCTTAAATATTGCCTCCGGTTTTAACTTTTCAACTACGGCAGTTAAATAAATTCCAGTTGAACAAAAATAAGCAGCTGCATGATCCCAATTACCAGCGTGAGGTAATGCAATAATGCAACCTTGCTTTGCGCTAATTGGGTCTCGAAGTAAATTTTCCCTTATAACCTCTGTGGTACTAATTATTCTCTCTTTACTCCATTTGTTAAGACGAAATGTGTCAAACCAATATCTTAAGTAAGACCTCATTCCAGCCTTGGTTAACTTTGATAAATCATCCTCACTTAACTCTGGGAGTACTCGTTTATAGTTGCTACGCAGCCGCTGGACTCTTCGACTATTTCGACGAAAAATTAGATCTGAAACTTGATAAGCAACTTGATAAGCCAATTTTTCTGGTAGTAGTCCAATTATTTTCCAAACTAATAAATACAACAAATACATTACTTCACCGCTTTATAAACAATCATTAGGCGTTGCATCATTGTTATGATCGATAGAATTGCCACACTCCAGATGCCGATGCTCATCGCATAATCAACTGATAACCCAGTTAATCCGTATGCGGTAAGAGCAATAATTAATCGCTCACTTCGCTCGGCAATTCCACCACTACATTCAACTCCGAGTGACTCAGCTCTTGCCCTTATATACGAGACCATAAATGAAGCAGGCTGCGACTAAAAATACTGGTACTAATGGATCTGATTTATCAATGTAGTAAATCATTGCACCAAGTAATATGGCAGCATCACTTAATCTGTCTAAAGTTGAGTCAAGAAGTGCTCCCCATTTACTTACTCCCGTATTCGACTGGCGAGCAACGGCGCCATCAAATAAATCAAATAAAACAAAAATACAGACAAAAACTACGCCTGAAAAAAATTTACCCTTTGGAAAAAAATAAAGCGCGCTCACAATCGCCCCGACCCCACCCATCGCAGATATCATGTTGGCGCTAACGCCTACTTTGACCAAGGTTTTAACAAGCGGAGCAATTATTTTGGCGACAGGAACACGTAATGAACGCTGCAACATAATTCCCATCGTAGGCTTATCAATGATGGAGAACCTAATTAACGCACGGTTTATCCTTGGGATATCTGCTGATAATGAGTCAATTTGCGCTGCCCTCGGACTACCCGCTGCTCAAATCGATGATCCTTCTTTAATTACCTCTGATGTGGTTGTCGTAATAGCTAGCGCTAAGACGGGAATTGATCCGAATATAGTTAAGAGTTGGATAACTTTTAGAGAGTTATACATACCAACTATTGTTGCAATTACAGATTTTGAAGATGGCGATGTTGATTTTGAGGATATGAGCGCAATTGTTGGAAAAATGTTGGAACCAGTTCTAACCCCGTATTTAGTGCTGCATGCTGATACTGGTGAACCCACTGCACTAATTAGTCTTGAAGACCAAATGATTACAGATTATTCAAACTCAAAGGTAAGTAAAATAACTAGCGATGTAGAGCATCGAGAATTAGTATTAGAATTTAAAGAAGAACTACACAACGCACTTGCTGAAGGTGGTTGGGATCAATTTGTGCAGGGTTTAATTATTCCAGCTATCCCGTTAATATTGAAAAATAAGTTAGGTATTTCTGAGATAAAACACTTCTTAAGCCTGATCCCAACCCGCAGCTAGCTGTTCTCTACTTTCTTGCAATAACTTAGGTATCACCTTTGTTTTACCAATAATTGGCATAAAGTTTGCATCACCTCGCCATCTTGGAACTATGTGCTGATGGAAGTGTTCTGCAATACCGGCGCCAGATACTTCGCCCTGATTTATACCAACATTAAATCCAACTGCATTACTAACTTTGCGCAGTACCTTCATGCTTTGCGCAGTTAGTGCTTGCACCTCATTACGTTCAGATTCTGTTAACTCTGGTAATTCAGCCACATGTCGATAAGTGCAAATTAGTAAGTGCCCTGCGTTATAGGGGTAAAGATTCATTACAACATAAGCCTGTTTACCTCTTGCGACAATTAGAGCCTGCTCATCATCTAGTGATGAAATTCTGCAAAACGGACAAGCGATCTGATTTCCAGCCAGAGGGCGGTTTTCACCCTCAAGGTAGGACATACGGTGAGGGGCCCATAACCTTTGCCAACTATCTGGCATCCCTGCCCCACCAGAATTTACTTGATCAGACATTAAATCTGTTTACGATCTTTAACGGCAGCTAAAACTTCGGCAATTGCATCCATAATTGGAATCTGATTTTTTTGCTCACCATTTCGATATCTAAATGAAACAGCTTTCACAGCCGCATCTTCATCGCCAGCGATCATCATAAAAGGAATTTTCTCAAGTTGAGCATTTCTAACTTTCTTTTGCATACGGTCATCTGAGATATCAACATCAGCTCGAATGCCAGCCTGCTTAAACTCTTTAACAACATCTAATAGATATGGATTAAATGATTCTGCAACTGGAATACCTCGCACCTGAACTGGAGCTAACCATGGCGGGAAAGCACCTGCATAGTGCTCAGTTAATACACCAAAAAATCTTTCAATTGAACCAAATAAAGCACGATGAATCATCACCGGCTGCTTAACTAAACCATCAGAGGCGGCATAACCTAAATCAAATCGTTGTGGCAGTTGGAAATCAACTTGAATGGTCGACATCTGCCAAGTACGTCCTATTGCATCTCGGGCCTGTACTGAGACCTTTGGTCCATAAAAAGCAGCCCCGCCTGGATCTAAAACTAACTCTAGTTTTTGTTTTTCAGCAGCAAGTCTTAATGCCTCAGTGGCGTCATGCCAATCCTTATCTTCTCCAACTGATTTTTCCGGATTTCTAGTAGAAAGCTCTAGGTAAAAATCAGTTAACCCATAATCTCTTAGTAAATTAAGCACAAATGTGAGAAGTGAATCTAGTTCATCGCCCATTTGCTCTTTAGTACAGTAAATATGAGCGTCATCTTGGGTAAACCCA
>JAQCGQ010000112.1 GCA_027730465.1 Actinomycetota bacterium
TTGGAGACGGCAACTCTAGCCAATTGAGCTACTGCCCTTTGTCCCGAATTAAGGCATGAAAAATCATGACCTAATACAAGCGCCGGGGGCGAAAGTGTAGAGGAGGTAGGAGTAGAAGGTAAAACTGAGATAAATATGAAGCCCCTTTTAAGCGTAGATGGCACACTTAAGCCCCATGAGCACATCAGGAAAACCTAGAGTTTCAAAACGAATTGCAGCGATTGCAGAGTCAGCAACTCTTGCAGTTGATAGTAAAGCTAAAGCACTTAAAGCAGCGGGACGGCCAGTGATTGGTTTTGGCGCCGGTGAACCAGATTTTCCAACTCCTGATTACATTGTTAATGCTGCAATTGAGGCGGCAAAGGTTGCAGCTAATCACCGCTATACACCAGCTGCTGGATTACCAGAACTGCGGGAGGCGATTGTTAAAAAGACTAAACGTGATTCAAATTATGAAATTACATCTGATCAAGTATTAGTAACTAATGGTGGTAAGCAAGCGGTCTATCAAGCATTTGCATCCATTATAGATCCAGGTGATGAAGTACTACTACCCTCACCATACTGGACAACATATCCAGAGTGCATCAAATTAGCTGGTGGTGAATCTGTTGAAATATTTGCTGATGAGTCACAAAATTACTTAGTTTCAGTTGAACAACTAGAAAAGGCGCGAACAGCAAAAACAAAGGTACTGCTATTTTGTTCACCATCTAATCCGACTGGGTCGGTTTATTCACCTGAACAGGTAAAGGCGATTGGTAATTGGGCGCTCGCAAATGATCTATGGGTAGTAACGGATGAAATATATGAACACCTACTCTACGACGGCGCCACTGCGCCAAGTATTTGTGTTGCAGTTTCAGCACTTGCTGATCGAACAATAATTATTAATGGTGTGGCAAAAACCTATGCCATGACTGGGTGGCGAGTTGGTTGGATGATTGGACCAAAGGATGTGATTAAGGCTGCAACTAATTTGCAATCTCATCTTTCCTCAAATGTTTCAAATATTTCACAACGCGCTGCAATCGCAGCATTATCTGGTGACTTATCTGCTGTGAATAAAATGGGTGAGGCATTTGATCGTCGCCGTAAATTAATTGTTAGGCTTCTTAATGAAATTCCAGGAGTTTCTTGTCCAAATCCAACTGGTGCGTTTTATGTTTACCCATCGGTTAAAGGTGTATTAGGCAAAGAAATAAGAGGTAAGCGGCCTAAAACATCAGCTGAACTTGCAACCTTAATTTTAGAAGAGGTTGAAGTAGCAGCAGTGCCTGGTGAAGCTTTTGGTCCTTCTGGCTACCTAAGGTTCTCCTATGCGTTAGGGGATGAAGATATTATTGAAGGAATCAGTAGAGTGAAAAAACTGCTAAGTGAAGCGGTTTAGTTTAAATCAAGTCCAATTAATTGAACCTCTGCTTGTAATTTAATCCCAAACTTTTCATCTACTTTAGCCCTAGCCATTTTTGCTAACTCAATAATGTCACCTGCTGTTGCACTGCCTGAATTTGAAAGTGCTAAAACATGCTTGCTAGAAATTTGAGCACCGGCTAGTTTTTCGCCTTTTGTAATACCAGAGTGCTCCATCAGCCAAGCAGCTGAAGTCTTTACTTTGCCATCCGCTTGTGGCCAGCGCGGTGCGTCAATTGGTAATTTATCTGCGGCATCTTTACTTAAAATTGGGTTAATAAAAAAAGAACCTGCTGAGTGGATTTGATTTTCTTTTGAATCTATTAGCATTCCCTTACGTCCTCTAAGTTCTAAAACAGCATTGCGAACAGCTTTAATGTTAACTCTATCTCCTAAGTTAACTGATAAATGTTTAGCTAACTCTGCATAACTAATAGGCAGGGATTCTTCACCTTTTCGAAGTTGAAAAGTAACACTTAATATTACATAGCGACCAGATTCTTCTTTAAAAATAGAGTTTCGATATGAGAATTTACATTGCTCATTTGCAAAGCTGACTACTTCACTTTTTTTACGATCAAAGGCTTTAACTCTGGCAATGGTTTCACTTACTTCATGTCCGTATGCACCAATATTTTGAATAGGTGCTCCCCCAATAGTTCCCGGAATTCCACTTAATGATTCAAGATCTGCAAAACCTTTTTCAATAGTTAATGCCACAAATTTATCCCAGTCTTCACCAGCTGAAACTTCAATCATTCCGCCACTACAGGCATCGTAATCAAGAGCACTTCCTTTACTTTCAACTCTAATTACTGTGCCAGCAAAACCATCATCACTTATTAACAAATTAGAGCCTGCGCCTAAAATTAATACTTTCTCACCAGCATTATCTGCTGCCTTCACAAACTCAATTAATTCATCGTCGGTATGAGCATGCACAATCTTTCTAGCAGGACCACCCACCTTAAGTGTCGTGAAATTTGATAACTGCTCCATTACCTAAGCCTACCGACGAGGTGAGAGGATCTCATTTTTCCCTCTAAATCTTTCTAAGATCCTTTGATAATTTTTACGAGAGTTCTTGTCCCGATAATCCGGATCAACATCGTAGTAACCATGGTGGCGCTCCTGTGTAAGTGGTAGATCTATCTGCATTAACTTTCCACCAGCAGCTCTTATTGCAAGTGAAAGCTCCATATCTGCATTTCGATAATACTTAGCACTTGGGTTTGCTCCTCCGGCTTTTTGAGCAAATACGCGATCAAGGGCTAGGAAATAACTAAAAAGTACATCCACTTCACCTATTCCTTTATCATCAGTACTACGCCATTCATCATCTAAATTAACAAGTCCACCCTTCCAGCCAACGCCTTGGTAGCCAGATTCAAGTTGAGTGAGAGTTACTGTGATGGGATCGTCTGTAAAAATTGTGGAAGGATCCATAATTACTAAGTAATCCTCATTACTAGTATTTAAAAAATGATTAATCACATTTCCCCAACCAAGTGGGTTTTTCTCTTGAGTAATGTTTACCTGGTTAGATTTGAATAAATCTTCTCTTAACCAATTACTTTTACCATTTGCATAGATGCTAACCGGGGTTTGAGTATGTTTTGTTATTGCACTAACACAGGTTATTAAATCTTCTGTAAAACCCTCTGCAATTAAGCAGATTCGAATTGACCCAGCCATTAGGCGGGTTTATTTAGCGAGTTTCGCGGTGAAGTTGTGAAGATTTGCAGCGAGGGCAAAACTTCTTAAGTTCTAAGCGATCAGGATCGTTACGGCGATTTTTGCGTGTGATGTAGTTGCGCTCTTTGCACTCAACACATGCCATTGTAATTTTTGGACGAACATCTGCACTTTTACTTGCCATGGTTGAGCTCCTAGCCTTGTAGTTAAATTAACAATTGTTAATTTCTTTGGGTGAGATTACCGCCACTTACGTCATTTACTGAAATTGATGCGTAATTCTCACCTTACTGCACATCTTTATTACTTGTAGCGGAGGCGGGATTTGAACCCACGACACAGCGATTATGAGCCGCTTGCTCTACCAAGCTGAGCTACCCC
>JAQCGQ010000113.1 GCA_027730465.1 Actinomycetota bacterium
ACTTTTGGAGACCCAACTGCCGTAATTAAAATTAAAAATCAATTAGCTGAGCTGCTAACACAAAAAGGTTTCAATGACTTTCGTGATGCTATTGGGTTTGCACACAGGGGAATCTGATGACATTGCCTATTATTCTTGCACTAGATACAAAAGATGTTGAGCAAGCAAAGTCTTGGATTAAAGCATCTAGTGGCCTAATTGATCATTTTAAGGTGGGCCTTGAGTTCTATCTTAAACACGGTTCAACTGGAATCAAGCAGTTGCAAAATGAGAGCGAATTTAAACTATTCCTTGATCTCAAACTTTATGATATTCCCAATACCGTAAAGGGTGCGGTGGAGTCTGTCGCTGAATTGCGACCTAAGTTCTTAACTGTTCACGCAAGTGGTGGAAGTAAAATGATAAGTGCGGCTGCTAATGCCCTACCAGACGGTTCTATTACTGCTGTAACAGTTTTAACATCTTTTTCTGAAGATGAATTTTCATTAATGGGGCAGAAATCAAACATTACTGAAACAGTAAAAAATTGGGCTTCTAATGCTTTAGCTGCAGGTGCCACATCAATCGTGTGTTCTGCTTTTGAAGTGAACCAACTTCGAAAACTTTTTACCTCTGCAGTTTTAATTACTCCTGGAGTTCGAGTAGAAGGTGATGACGCTGGTGACCAGGCTCGAGTCATGACGCCTAGAGACGCACTTGCTGAGGGTGCTAACTTTGTGGTGATTGGTAGATCAATAACTAGCATGTGGGATGGTGCAGATACAAAAATGCGAAAGAAGATTGAACATATCGCAAGCTCTTTGGGATAGTGATGTTGCCACCAAGATTAAGTAGTCGCGCGCGACGCAGAGCTGGTGAAAAAGCGGTAATAGCACGCCAAGATCGGGCTAAGGTTAAAGAACAAGTTGCTGCAGGTGAGATATTCTTTTTTGATCTTTTTAAGGATGAGCGCAAATCAATTTTGCGAATGAAGTTGATGGATTTGCTTCAGTCTGTGCCAGGAATTGGTCAGACTCGTGCTCAAATAATTTTTGAAAGAACAAATATCTCACTATCGCGTAGAATTGGTGGTGTCGGACATCGACAAATTGAGCTACTAAGGCAGGAGTTTCTTTTGATTAAAAACTCTCGCAAGAGTGGAAAACTACTAGTTGTTTCTGGTCCTAGTGGGGTTGGTAAAAGCACAATAACAAATCGACTACGAACAGATGAGCGTTTTTGGATTTCAGTTTCTGTGACAACAAGAGCAATGCGAACTGGTGAAATAGATGGTATTGACTATATTTTTGTTGCTGAAGATAAATTTAGCCAAATGATTAAAGATAATGAGTTTCTTGAATGGGCTGATTTTGCTGGATCTAAATATGGAACACCAAAGAAAGCAGTGGCTGAGGCATTGCAAGATGGTAAAAATGTGATTTTAGAGATTGAATTAAATGGCGCACGACAAGTAAGAAAAAATTCTAAGAATGCGATTTCGATATTTATTCAGCCTCCTTCTTGGGAGGAATTAACTGCTCGATTGATAAATCGAGGAACAGAATCAGAGCAATCAACTCAAGCAAGGCTAGACAGGGCAAAAGAGGAGCTATCAGCAGCAGTAGAATTTGATTATGTAGTGATAAATCACCAAGTAGAGCAATCGGTCGCTGAACTGGTATCTTTAGCCCTTCGCTAATTCATATATTTTTTAAGGGGTACTTTAATGACCAACCAAGCACTTGATGGGATTACTAATCCGCCAATTGATGCACTATTAGACAAAGCTGGTTCTAAATACAGCTTGGTTCTTTACGCAGCAAAACGTGCTCGCCAAATTAATGCTTATTATTCACAACTTGGTGAGGGCTTGCTTGAGTATGTTGGCCCACTTGTCGAGACATATGTTCATGAAAAACCACTTTCGATTGCATTACGTGAAATTAATGAAGGCCTTTTAACAATCGAAAATTTAGAACCAAAGCCAGCTGACTCAGCTAGCTAAAAACCTGCCATGTTTCCCCGTGGTCGTAAACTACTACTTGGCGTAGCCGGAGGTATTTCGGCATATAAGTCATGCGACCTACTTCGACGTTTACAAGATGAAGGATTTATAGTCGATGTTGTTCCAACACAAGCGAGTTTAAATTTTGTTGGTAAAGCAACTTGGGAAGCACTTTCAGGTCGAAAAGTAATCACTGATCTTTGGAGTGAAGTGGAAAATGTCCCCCACATTTCGATGGCAAAAGAAAATAATATTATTTTGATCGCTCCAACAACTGCAGATTTATTAGCGAAATTAGCATCAGGACGTGCTGATGACCTTCTAACAAATATCGTCTTAGCCTCTACTGCTGCAAAGATATTAGTTCCAGCAATGCATCCTGAGATGTGGAGTAATGCTGCAACAATTCAAAATGTAAAAGTCCTACAGGATCGAGGGTTCACCGTAATTACGCCAGGTGAAGGAAGAATGACTGGATCTGATTTTGGGGTAGGTCGATACCCAGAAACATCAAACATAATTGCTGAAGTAAATAAGCATCTACCACAACTAGCAGATCTACTTGGCAGAAAAATACTTATTACAGCTGGCGGAACTAGAGAGCCAATCGACCCGATTAGATTTATCGGTAACAGATCATCTGGTAAACAAGGTTTTGCTTTAGCAGTAGCTGCGGCAAGTCGAGGAGCACAGGTTCATCTAGTGACTGCTAACACTGATCTGCCAAGTATGGAAGGAATTACTACCACATTGGTAGAAACTGCTGAGCAGATGGCAGCAGTTTTAGAGCTAGAGTTTCCACATTCAGATGCGTTAATTATGAGCGCAGCAGTTGCGGATGCAAAGGTTGCGAATTACTCTGAGGAGAAAATTAGAAAAGAATCTCTTAATCGAGTAGATCTTGCAAAGAATCCAGACATTCTAAAATCACTTTCAAACAGCAAAAAATCTAACCAAATAATTATTGGATTTGCTGCAGAAACGTCTGAGGACTTAGAACTACTGGAAGAGAATGGACGAGCTAAGTTAGCTAGCAAATCTCTTGACCTTATTTATGTTAATAATGTATCAAATAGAGCAATATTTGGTGGTGATTTAACTCAAGGGCTCATAATTGACCGAGATATGAATGTAATTAATGTTCCCGAAATTTCAAAAGACACGCTATCGGATATATTACTTGACCAATTAGCAAGTAAGTTAGGTTAAGAACATGAAAAGTCATTTGTTCACTTCTGAATCTGTAACCGAAGGCCACCCAGATAAGATTGCAGATCAGATATCTGATGCAATTCTTGATTCATTACTTAGTCAAGATGCTAAGAGTAGAGTTGCTGTTGAAACTTTAATTACAACGGGGCAAGTACATGTTGCCGGTGAAGTAACAACAAATGGTTATGCAGATGTAATGAGTATAGTTAGGGAT
>JAQCGQ010000114.1 GCA_027730465.1 Actinomycetota bacterium
GATTAGCCAGGCGATTATCAATTTCAACTGCTACTACCTGCTTGGTTTGCTCTAGTAGGGCCAGTGTTAGGGAGCCTAGGCCTGGTCCTATTTCAAGTGCGATATCTGATTCACTTACTTGCGCTAACTTAACAATTTTTCGACAGATATTTGCATCGATTACAAAGTTTTGACCCAGCTTTTTTGTCGGCTTTAAATCAAGTTTTTCAGCAAGGGCTCTTATTTGCGCTGGCCCTAATAGATTCACCACTTAAAACTTTCCAAAGATTCGCTCCGCGTTTTCAGAGATGGCAGCTGCTAGATAATCAACTGATTCACCTCTCACATCTGCTAACACTCTTAAAGTGTTTGGTATTTGAGCTGGTGTGTTAAGTGACCCACGGTTTGGCATGGGTGCTAAAAATGGTGAATCAGTCTCAACTAATATCTGATCGAGTGGTACAAGAGCTGCTGCTTGCCGAAGCTCTGGTGCGTTTTTAAATGTTACCGTTCCAGCAAAGGAAAGGTAGTACTTATTTGCAATACATTCTTTTGCCATTGCAATATCACCGGAAAAACAATGAAAAATTGTGTTATTAGGTGCACCTTCTTTATCTAAAATATCTAATACTGCTTGGTGTGAATCGCGATCATGAATTACTAAAGCCTTATTATGATCTTTAGCTATTTTTATATGGCGCCTAAATGAATACTTTTGCTTTTCTTGCAGCGCTGGCTCTGTTCTAAAAAAATCAAGCCCGGTTTCACCAATTGCTCTTACCCTAGGGTGAGCAGCTAATCCTTGGATAATTGTTAAATCTTTTTCAAGGTCATCTACAACTGGTGCCTCATTTGGATGCAGCGCAACTGCTGCTAAAACTTGGCCGACAAAAGCTTCAGCACACTTAACTGACCAAATTGATTGTTCTGCGGAGTAGCCAACCTGCACCACTCGATCAACACCAACTAAGGCAGCTTCCTCTAATGTTTGTTTAATTAATGGTGAATCTGCTTCACTATTGTGAATTAACTCAAGGTGGGCGTGAGTATCAACTGTCTTTGAATTAATTGGATCAGGAAGTGGGGCCGGCTTTCGATCAAGATCGCGATTATGACGATCTGCCATAAATTACTTAACCTCTTCTAGCCGTGGAAATAAAACTTCTGTTTTAGTTACGACGCTGCCAGCTGGTAATTGTCCCCAATTTGAAACCTTAGATATTTGCTGATCACCAATCGCACCTAATGATGAGGCGCCTAAACTTTGCCAAAGTTTTTCTGTTACCGAAGGCATTACAGGGTGAAGTAATACCGCTAGGGCGCGAAGTGATTCGGCGGTGTTATATAAAATTTCATCAAGCTGCGCTTTATTTGCAGCATTTTTGGCTACTACCCATGGCTGTTTAATGGTTACATAACCATTTACCTGCTTACAAAAATCCATAATTGCATTTATTCCGCTTTGAAAATCAAGTGCGCAAAAAGCATCATCAGCAATTTTAACGGTTTGAATAAGGCTTTGAGCTAACTCGTTATCTTTTGAAACCTGTGGGATTTTATTATCACAATACTTTTCAATCATCGCAATTAATCTAGATGCTAAATTACCAAAATCATTTGCTAGTTCACTTGTGTATCTAGCCGCCATATCCTCCCAAGAGAACGAGCCATCTGAGCCGAACGGAATTGCTTTTAGAAAGTAATACCTAAATGCATCCACACCAAAATCTTTGGTGATATCACGGGGTGCAATGCCAGTTAACTTACTCTTTGACATCTTCTCACCACCTACTAATAACCAACCATGGGCAAATACTTTTTTAGGAACAGCTACCCCTGCTGCCATTAACATTGCCGGCCAAATTACTGCGTGAAAGCGCAAAATATCCTTACCAACTAGATGAACATCTGCTGGCCAGGTTTTAGCAAATTTTTTCCCACCTTCAGAATCTTTATCATCACCTAATCCAACTGCGGTTGCATAATTTAGAAGGGCATCAAACCAGACATAAATAACTTGTTTGGTATCCCAAGGAACTGGAATACCCCAATCAAATGTGGAGCGTGAGATTGAAAGATCTCTGACTTCACCTTCTAAAAATGAAATAACTTCATTACGAGCAGAAGCTGGTTCGCATGCATCAGGATTTGATTTGTAGTGTTCAAGTAGTGGCCCAACAAAGGCTGATAATTTAAAAAACCAGTTATCTTCACTAAGCATCTCAACTGGCTTAGAGTGGATCTTGCACATTCCTTTATCTAAATCTCCAGGTAATTTAAACTCTTCACAGCCTATGCAATACGGACCTTCAAATTTACCGGCATAAATATGGCCAGCATCTTTTAATCCTTGTAAAAAATTTTGCACCCGTACGGTGTGACGCTTCTCAGTTGTTCTAATAAAATCATCGTTGGCAATATTTAAATCCTGCCAAACTGGCTTCCAGGCAGAATCAACTAATTTGTCACACCAGTCTTGCGGTTTACTGTTATTGCTTTGCGCAGTATTTAAAACTTTCTGGCCATGTTCATCTGTGCCAGTTAAAAACCATACAGATTCACCCCGTTGGCGATGCCAGCGAGTTAATACATCTCCGGCAACAGTTGTGTAGGCATGGCCAATATGTGGGGCATCATTTACATAATAAATAGGCGTAGTTAAATAAAAGGATTTATCAGATGCCATGATCAGATCTTATCCCCACTTTTATGGGTAACCATGGCATCAAATACAACCCGCTTTGAGACTGAATTCTCCTTAGCAACTAGTGCGATAGCTGCTTTTCTACTCTCACCAGACGCTTCTTGTTCTAGAACTAATTTAATTAAATCTTCAACTGAAAAATGCCTGCTACTAGGATCAAATCCTTCAATCACAACTGTTATCTCACCTAAAATCTCTTTTGAGTTTGCCCAAGTAATTAGCTCTGAGATTGGTCCACGCACTACCTCTTCATGATGCTTACTCATTTCTCGGCATACTGCGCCATTTCGATCTAATCCAAATGCACTACCAGCATCTACTAGTGATTGAGCGATTCGATGTGGTGCTTCAAAGAAAATAATTGTTCGCTCCTGTTCCTCAAGCTCTGCAAACCATTTAACTCTTGCACCACTTGTACGAGGCGGGAAACCCTCAAAGCAGAATCGATCAGTTGCCAGTCCAGAAAGTAATAGCGCAGTAGTAACCGCACTTGGCCCAGGTAGTACTTTAATTTGAATACTTTCAGCCAGTGCTGCTCGAATTAATCTATAGCCAGGATCAGATATACCTGGCGCGCCAGCATCAGTTACTACCAAAATCTCTTTTCCAGATTTAAGAATTAAAGATAACTCCTCAATTTTTTCATTTTCATTACCTTCAAAAAAAGAAATTACTTTCGCACTATGTTTAATTTCTAGATCTTGGCATAATCTG
>JAQCGQ010000115.1 GCA_027730465.1 Actinomycetota bacterium
CTAGGTACGCAAGTGATTTACCAGTGCCAGTTCCTGCTTGAACTAAAAGGTGATGGCGATCAGATAATGCGTTAGCAACCGCCTCTGCCATCTCAATTTGGCCCGCTCTGGGCTGCCCACCAATTGCAGTAACTGCAACATCAAGGGCTGATCTAACCTTTTTGGAATACTCACTCACTAGGGCAGGTTATTTGATTTAGTCGAAATATAAGTTATCTAAGGAACGATGCTCTCTTTAATTTTCAAAAAAAGAAATTTTTTCCTATTCCACCCTTGTCTAACCCCAATCAGCACGATTTGGAGCTTTTTTGACGCTAGACAGATTCATTGTTGCTTAACTAAATATTACTATTCTGCATTACTACTCTTGTGCTACCTGCTTAATTCTCTATGAATTATTATTCAATTCTCCAAATAGGGCGCATAAACTCCATTGAACCATTGGATACATCGCCACCAGTTTCCATTAACGGATTAATAATTTTTGACCACTCAGTATTTACATCACTTTTAGCGAGATAGTCAATCATTTTTTGATGGCTTTCAACTTCAAAGTAGCCAACTACCATTCGACCATCCTTGCCGCCAATATAACCTGTGTAGTTGTGCATACCGGCTGCTTGGCATTCACTGATAATTGAAGGCCATAAATTTTCAGGGCTATGTGCCTTTTCATATGCTTCTTGACAACCCTCCTTGATAAATTGAACAAACACTACTCTCTCCATTTTTTCTCCTCTCTTTTGTTTTGTTGGTTTTAAATCTCGCGCCATTTATCATCAATGACAACTAATTTTGACGCCACTTCCTGATTTAATTCAACTCCTAAACCTGGTTTGGTTGATATTGATAAGTACCCATTCTTTGCCTCTGGGTAACCAGTAAAAAGATTCCAAAAAAGCTCATTGCCTGTATCTGGAGTAACATTTGGAAAGTACTCTACGACTGGACATACTGCTGCGCTTTGAGAAAAAATTATTGCAGTGTTATGAGCCTCATTTGAGTGAGGAAATACTGGCAAACCTGCTGTTTCTGCCAATGCACAAATCTTTCTTGCTTCAGTTAATCCACCTGCCCGATTAAAATCCGGTTGTAAGATGTCGGCCGCTGATTTATTTATTAAATCTTCAAAATCCCACTTAGTGTAACTATGCTCGCCATGGCTCCACCTTTGACCTGGTGTAGTTTTCCGAAGCTCTGCATAACGATCAACTAACTGAGGCATTAATGCTTCCTCAATCCAAGATAAATTGAAGTCTCGAAGTCGCTTATACATTTCAATTGCGTATCCGTAATCCCAGCCCATATAGGCGTCCGCTGCAATCTCAACATCTGGACCAACTGCATTACGGACGGTGCGAATTAAATCGACATTTCGTTTCATTCCTTGGTAACCATCTTGAGGGCCAAAGCCAAAACGTTGTTTAACTCGAGTAAATCCTTGTGCCACATACCCTTTAGCCTCATCAGCTAGTTGATCTAGATCCTCCATGGCATAAAGCCGACTCACATAACAAGGTACTCGGGTTTGCACATTCCCACCTAGTAATTGGGTGACTGGTTGATTTAACTCTTTTGCGTGAGCA
This sequence comes from Actinomycetota bacterium, assembly GCA_027730465.1. GTDB lineage: Bacteria > Actinomycetota > Actinomycetes > Nanopelagicales > Nanopelagicaceae > Nanopelagicus. The sequence goes on from JAQCGQ010000115.1 coordinate 1,587, forward strand.
TCCCACATTGCGATATCAATTGCTGAAAGTGCAGAGATGGCAGCCCCACTTCGACCAAATCGAATTAAGGTTCGATAGATTCGTTGCCAATTTCCTTCATGGTTTTCAACATCTTGACCTTTTATTAAATCTAAAATATACATATCGATAATCGATTTAGCTGCGCCGTTAAAAGCACCGGCTGTAGCAGTACCGATTACACCTTTTTCAGTTTCAATCTCAACTACTGTACAGAAAGCTGGGCCAAACCAGCCATTTTCCTTGGTTTGAAAATCTTCTAAAACTGAGGCATTAGTAATTAGATTACGACGCAATGTCGACGGTGCTTGTGAGTACCCAATAACTCGTGACCTGACTCTGATGATCTTACTCATTTTTTCTCCTTGTTCATTTTAGTTGGCTATCTTTACGATCTCTTTAGTTGCTGCTGACTTATAAGCGGCCTCTAAAAATTCAACCGCCCAACATGCAGGTAGTGCTGGAGCAAAATTTACTTTTTCTTTTTCAGAGATCAAATCAACTAAATGTCTTGCCGGGGCTAATGCTGGATAGGTATCGCCAATATCAGAACCGGTAATTACCTGCTCTTGGCCTTTATCATTACGCATTAATAACTCACCATTACGCATATCATGCAAGATATAACCCTTTGTTCCATAATATCTAAACTCCTGTTGGTGCCTATCACCATCTCTTAGATTTCCAGTTGATCCCATATTGCCAATAATGTCCTTTTCACATTTAAAAGCAAATGCGTCGACTAAATCAACTTTCAAATCACAGTTATTCATAAAAGCTGCTACCTCAGTAGCCCTTTGATTTATTGCAAATAAAATCATGCCGATCGCGTGCGAGACCTGTGTTTGCCCTTGACCACCACCTGCCAATTTTGGATCGGAAAAAGTTTCTGGATCCGGTCCAGTAATTGCCCACTTAAAAATATCTTTGTATTGATCTGGCATGCCTCGGTAATAAGCCTCCACCATACTGGCAAATAACCCATTTACTAATAACAAATCACCTATTTCTCCATTACTCAAAAATTTCTTTAGCTGCTTGGCAGCATTTGTATGTTGAAAGGTATAGCCAATTGTTAAATGCAGTTTTTTATCCTCCGATAACTTCAATAATTCATATGCATCAGAACTGAATAATGTAAATGGTTTTTCTACCATAACATTTACACCATTTTGCAACAACTCTTTTGCAACTGGGTAATGTGAAGCCGAGGGGGTGGCAACAATTGCTCCATCTATCTGAAGTTCTGAAAGCATTTGAGTAACTGAGTTGTAGCCATTCGAGACATCAAACATTGTTTGTGCCTTTTGCCGCTTATCTTTATTTGGATCAACAAGTGCCACCAATTCACAACTTTCATATTTTTTTAAGGAAGGTATATGAAACTCCGTCGCCCACCAACCCGTCCCTATTACAGCAATTCTAGGTTTCTTATAGATCATAAATTCAACCCATCTAGCTCCTCGAATTTGGCTTCCTGCAGTAATCTATTTAAGTAAATAATTCTGCCGCTACTAACTGGGATGTGAGGCTCGCGGCAATAAGAGGAGGATAGTATCTGTAATTTATTTAATATAATTTTTTGAATTTCTATAAATGTATCAAGATTTGTTAACTGAAAAGTTAATAATGGTAATAAGTTTTTATATACTTCGGTTGCTTCGAGAGTTTTTCCTGTGCTAAATAATTTATTTATTTTTACAAACACGCCTGGTAAACTACAACCCGGCATAAAACCTACTACTCCTGAATTTAAATCTTCGA
>JAQCGQ010000116.1 GCA_027730465.1 Actinomycetota bacterium
CATTATTTTCCCCATCCCTAGATTCTCACTCACTGAACTATAGAGCAAAGGAAAATCTGCCCTTAAAGTGGCATTTCTTTAAATCTCTTTAAAGGAAGGTGGGGCAAAAGCGTAAACCGAATATTGAGGCTCTGCGTAATATAACATTTGCGTGATTTTGTTGATTTAACCTCAAATTTGTTGCCTAAATATGGGTAAGAGAGTAAACATGTGCATGCAGTTCAACCCTATAGGAGGAACAAGTATGAAGAAACTCTTCTCACGTCGCACCTTAGCTGCATTCGCAGTAATTGGTGCTTCGTCGTTAATATTAACCGCTTGCGGATCATCATCTGATGATGCTGGTGATAAGGTAGGCGTATCGCTTATCCTTAAAAATGATACAAACCCATTCTTCGTCGCAATGACAGCAGGAGCAAAAGCCAAGGCAGCCGAACTTGGCGTAGACCTAAGCGTTGCAGCTGGAAAAGATGAGAATGATGATGCAGCACAGATTGCTGCAATTGAAAACGCAATCTCAAAGAAGGATGCTGGTATTTTAATTACACCTATTTCAGGTGGAGTTTACAATGCAATTACTAAGGCCCGCGAAGCTGGTCTATATGTAATCGCACTTGATACACCAACAGATCCTGCAAGTATTGTTGACATTACTTTTGCAACAGACAACTGCAAAGCTGGCGAGTTAATCGGCCAGTGGGCAGCTGCAAAGATGGACGGAAAGAAAGCAACTATCGCTCTTCTAGATATCTTCAATGACAAGAACGTGCCAACAGATTACTGCCGTAACAACGGTTTCTTAAAGGGCATGGGAATTCCACTAGGAGATCCTAAGAAGCTTGCTGATGAGCCAAAGACTGGTAGATACACAGGTGGTAAGGGCGGTTTATACCAGATCGTTGGTAACGTAGCTACTCTTGGTGCTGAAGATGGTGGACGTACTGGCATGGAGCAATTACTTGCTAAGAATCCAGCCATCAACCTTGTTTACACTCTAAATGAGCCAGCTGCTGCTGGTGCATTCGCTGCGCTTAAGGCTGCAGGTAAAGAGAAGGGTGTAGTTATCGTCTCTGTAGACGGTGGCCGCGCAGGTGTTGAGAATGTTAAGGCTGGAGTTATTGGTGCTACTTCACAACAGTATCCACTATTAATGGCTGACCTTGGCGTACAAGCAATCTATGACATCATCCAGACTGGCACAACGCCGTCTACAACTGCGGGTCTAGATTTCTTTGATACCGGAGTTAAGTTGATTACTGATGACCCACAAGATGGCGTTCCATCAGAGTCAGTTCAATACGGTCTAGATAACGCCTGGGGTTAAACCCAGATCTATTAGCTAAAACTAATAGTTAAGAAAGTAAGTGGGGCGGCTGATAAATTCAGCCGCCCCACTGTTTACAATTAGGCCTACAGTTAATAAACTACAAAAAAGTAGCAAGAGGGAGAATAGTGAGTAAAGAGAACACGGCGATAGATGCAGCTGAAACATTTAAAGATCGTGCAACAACGAAACAAAGGGTGCAAACTACACTACATAACTATCCTTGGTTAAGCTCAGCAGCAGTATTAGTTGTTGCGGTATTTGTATTTAACTTTGGTAATGAGAATTTTCTAACCACTAATAACCTTTCCCTTATCCTGCAACAGACTGCGGTAATTGGCGCAATTGCAGCAGGTCAGACTCTAATTATTTTAACTGCGGGTATTGATTTATCCTGTGGCGCTATTGCAATTTTTGCTTCGATGGTGATGGCAAAGACTGCCTTCGTTAATGGTTGGCCGGGCTGGGCAGCATTCCTATTAGGAATTGCAGTTGGAACTGGTGCTGGTGCTTTTAATGGTTGGTTAATCACCAAGGTCAACTTGCCGCCATTTATCGTAACTTTAGGAACATTTAACGTGTTTTCTGCTTTAACTCTTTTCTACGCAACTGGTCGCACAATTATGGATAAAGAGCTATCACCAATGTTCCTCTCCTTAGGTGAGCCAATCACGCTCTTTAGTAACTTTAGAATTACTTACGGAGTGCTACTAGTAATCATTATGTACATAGTTCTAGCTTTTGCACTTCGATATACAGCTTGGGGCCGCCATGTTTATGCAGTTGGCGATGATATTGAAGCTGCTCGCTTAGCTGGTATTCAGGTAAAGCGGGTACTTATGAGTGTTTATGTAAGCGCCGGATTTATATTTGCCATCACCTCTTGGATCATTATCGGACGCGTAGGTGCTGCAAGCCCTAACTCCGGTACATACTTGAACCTAGATTCAATCACAGCGGTTGTAATCGGTGGAACAAGCTTGTTTGGTGGACGAGGTGCAATATTTGGTTCATTAATCGGAGCGGTAATCGTTGGTGTATTTAAAAATGGACTTACTCTTGCTGGTGTAGATCTTTATTACCAAACATTTGCAGTTGGATTATTAATTATCACAGCTGTTTCAATCGATCAATGGATTAGAAAGGCAAGAGTATGAGTAAATCAAAGTCGCCAGTTCTTGAAGCAAAAAGTCTGGTTAAAACCTATGGTCGCGTAATCGCAATTGATGGCGCTGATTTACAACTTTTCCCTGGTGAAATTCTGGCTGTCGTTGGAGATAACGGAGCTGGTAAATCAACAATGATTAAGTGTCTATCCGGAGCTGAGTCACCAGATGGCGGAACTATGGAGTTAGATGGAACACCAATAACTTTTCGTCGCCAGAAAGATAGTAGAGATGCTGGTATTGAAACTGTTTATCAAACTTTAGCCGTTTCTCCCGCTCTTGATATTGCAGCAAACCTTTACTTAGGCCGTGAGGTTCGCAAAAAAGGACCACTTGGAATCTTCTTTAGAATGCTAGATAACTCTGGTATGAAGAAGAGTTCAAAGGAGCATATGTCAGCTCTAGGTATCGGAACTATTCAAAATATGAGCCAAGCAGTTGAAACTCTATCTGGTGGTCAGCGCCAAGCCGTTTCAGTTGCACGTGCGGCTGCTTTTGGACAAAAGGTTATTATTTTAGATGAACCAACTGCAGCACTCGGTGTTAAAGAATCTGGGCAAGTATTGAAGATGATTCTAAACCTTCGCGAAAAAGGTTTATCTGTTATTTTAATTAGCCACAATATGCCGCAGGTTTTTGAAATCGCAGACCGTATTCACATTCAACGTCTTGGCAAGCGAGTAGCGGTTGTTACTCCAAAAAGCCACACTATGAATGAGGTTGTATCTGTGATGACTGGTGCGTCAAAGGTTGATCCTAAAGATCAAACCTTAGGACCAGTTCGCTAAAGAACTTCTAGAAGTTTTTTACGCATTACCTCTGGATCAACCTCTTCCCCAGTCCAGAACT
>JAQCGQ010000117.1 GCA_027730465.1 Actinomycetota bacterium
ACTATTAAGAAAAATGTGTCGGATATTGTAGTAAATGGCGATCAGGAGAAATCACTGCCTGGGATTTTATCTATTACCTTCCCTAAGGCAGATTCAGAAGGGCTACTTCTTTTATTAGACGCAGAAGGTATTGCTTGCTCTACTGGATCTGCTTGTAGTGCTGGTGTGCAGCGGCCAAGTCATGTTCTACTTGCAATGGGGTTAAGTGAGGATGAGACCACCTCTACTTTAAGATTCTCACTGAGTTACACAAATACTGTTAATGAGATTTCAAGGCTTGGATCAGTTATTTCTTCCGTTGTGTCTAGATCAAAGAGTGCGTCAGGGAAAAAATGAAAAAGTTAAAAGTAATAGCGGCTATGAGTGGCGGGGTTGATTCTGCTGTTGCAGCAGCCCGCGCAGTAGATGCTGGGCATGAGGTTGTTGGCGTTCACTTAGCGTTATCTTCTAATCCACAAAAGTATCGCTCAGGTGCTCGTGGTTGCTGCACAATTGAAGATTCACATGATGCCAGGCGGGCAGCTGATGTAATTGGTATTCCTTTTTATATCTGGGATATGGCCGAGGAGTTTCATAAGGGAGTAGTTGAAAACTTCTTATCTGAGTATCAATCAGGAAGAACTCCTAATCCATGCCTTCGTTGTAATGAGAAGATTAAGTTTGAAGCAGTACTAGATAGAGCTAAAGCACTTGGCTTTGATGGAGTCGTAACTGGTCATTACGCAATTACTAAAGAAGGCGCGGATGGGAAAACATTACACAGAGCAGCGGACCCAGAAAAAGATCAATCATATGTACTTGCTGTACTTAGAACTGATCAAATAAAAGGCGCAATATTTCCACTAGGAGATACTGTCAAAACAGATACTCGCAAAGAGGCGAAAGAGCGCGGTTTATTTGTTGCTAACAAACCAGATTCACATGACATTTGTTTTGTCCCATCAGGTAATAACGCTGGTTGGCTTCGCGAGCGATTAGGTTCTGAAACCGGAGATATTGTTGATCAAGCGGGCACCAAACTTGGAGAACACAAAGGTGCTTACACCTACACAATCGGACAACGCCGTGGACTTAATCTAACTGTGCCAGATAAATCTGGTGAACCAAGATATGTGTTAAAGATTGAACCAAAGAGCAACACAGTTGTTGTTGGAACTCACGAGGAGTTAGCGATAAACACAATTATTGCAACACCCCCTACTTGGTGTGGTCCGGCACCTGAAATAAATAAAGAATTACGTGGGCATGCCCAAGTGCGCGCCCATGGCGCACCACTTGCGACAAATTATAAATTTGATGGCACTAACTTGATTGCCAATTTGGACAAACCAGTATTTGGACTTGCTACCGGTCAAGCACTAGTTATTTATGATAATGATCGCGTAGTTGGCTCTGCCACAATATGTGAAACAATTTAAAATGAGCGCGCAAATCCGTCATCAAATTCAAGAACTATCTGAGGATATTAGAGATCATCAATTTAAATACTATGTTTTAGATGCCCCAACTATCACTGATGCTGCCTTTGATAAGTTATGGAATCAATTATTATCACTTGAAAGTGAGTATCCACAGTACAAACTGGAGAGTTCACCAACTCTTGAAGTTGGTGGTGGCTTTGCTACCGCCTTTACTCAACATGATCATATTCAAAAGATGATGAGTTTAGATAACGTCTTTGATGGTGATGAGTTAACTACCTGGTTTGATCGAATTGAAAAAGTGGGGGTTAAAAATACCTGGCTATGTGAGGTAAAAGTAGATGGTCTTGCTATTAATTTACTTTATGAGAAGGGAAGATTAACGAGGGCTCTAACACGAGGTAATGGTGTTACTGGGGAAGATGTAACGCTAAATATAAAAACAATTAAATCTATCCCAACTGAGTTAACTGGCAAAGAGATTCCAGATCTTCTTGAAGTTAGGGGAGAGGTTTTCTTTCCACTTAAATCCTTTGATGAATTAAATGATTCACTAGAGGAGGCAGGTAAGCCAAGATTTGCTAATCCTAGGAATGCTGCTGCTGGTTCTCTTAGACAAAAAGATCCAAAAGTAACAGCCAGTCGGCCACTTGATGTTGTAGTTCATGGAATTGGCGCTGTTACTGGCGTTAATTTTAATTTACAGTCAAAGGCTTATGAATTACTAAAAGGCTGGGGACTTCCCACAAGTAGTAGATATAAAGTGGTCGCAGATCGCAAAGCGGTATTAACTTTCATAGATCAGTATGAGAAAAATCGTCATAATGTTGAGCATGAAATAGATGGCGTAGTAATTAAAGTAAATGAGCTTGATGTCCAAAACACTTTAGGTTTCACCTCCCGTGCTCCAAAGTGGGCGATCGCTTATAAGTATCCACCGGAGGAAGTGAGTACAAAATTATTAGATATAAAGGTTAGTGTTGGTAGAACAGGACGGGTAACACCATTTGCATTTATGGAGCCGGTAAAAGTCGCAGGCTCTACCGTCACAAATGCCACACTTCATAATGCCCAAGAGATCATCCGTAAGGGAATTTTAATTGGCGATACTGTATTAATTAGAAAAGCTGGGGATGTAATTCCAGAGGTATTAGCGCCAGTAATTGAAAAGAGGGATGGTTCAGAAAAAGCTTTTGTTATGCCAAGTAAATGTCCAAATTGTGGCAGCAAGTTAAGAGCAATGAGTGAGGGTGATGTTGATATTAGGTGTCCTAATTCGCAAAGTTGCCCAGCCCAAGTCGTTGAGCGACTGTTTTATATTGGCTCACGCTCTGCTCTAGATATTGATGTTTTAGGTTATGAAGCAGCAGCTGCGTTATTAGCCGATAAGTTAGTAACTGATGAGGGTGATTTATTTGAACTAACACTTAAAGATTTAGATAACTCTGATTTCTTTACTAAAAAAGATGGATCTCATAGCGTGATTGCAGATAGATTTATCGCTGGATTAGAGCTGGCAAAGACTCGGCCGCTATGGCGGATTTTAGTTGCACTTTCTATCAGACACGTTGGACCAACTAGCGCACAAGCACTTGCTAACAAGTTTGGTTCAATTACAAAAATTCAAAAGGCTAGCGCACAAGAATTAGCAGATATTGATGGTGTTGGCGCTGTGATTGCTGATGCAATAGTTGAATGGTTTGACATAGATTGGCATAAGCAAATAATTAAGAAGTGGGAAAAATCTGGTGTCTACCTAGTTGATGCGTCTAAGGCTAAAATAAAACAAACGCTAGCTGGCCTAACGATTGTTGTGACTGGATCTCTTAAAAACTTTAAACGAGATGAAATTACTGAGGCAATCACTTCACGGGGTGGGAAAGCATCGGCTTCTGTA
>JAQCGQ010000118.1 GCA_027730465.1 Actinomycetota bacterium
GTTTTTTCATCCGTTCCAACCTTTTGCAGCCATCGATTTACTATCAACACTTTTTTTCAATCTGAATATTTTCTTAAGTAGTGCTGGAGCTGCAATAAATAAAACTATTAATGCTTGGATTACTTGAATAATTTCAGAAGATGTTCCTGTATTTGAAAGCAAAGTTCTGCCACCGGTTTGTAATGCACCAAACAGAAAGGCTCCAAATAATGTACCTAAAGGAGTTGCTTGACCTAACAACGCGACGGTAATTGCATCAAAGCCTATGCTTCCTGCAACACCAGCTGTCAGCGCATACTCTGTACCAATTAAATGTACTGCACCACCTAATCCGGCTATTCCGCCACATATAAACATAGTTACTGTAGTAACTAATGGCACTGAAATACCAGCAGTTTTAGCAGCATTTGCATTTGCTCCTACTGCCCTAAATTTGAACCCTAAAGTGCTTCTATGCAGCAACAACCAAACAAAATAAGTTACAGCAAGAGCAATAAAGATACCAAGATGTAACCTAAGATCTGCACCTAATAATTTCGGAAGCCGCGCACTTGGATTTACATCAGGGGCTATTGGGTCAAACCTTTCTGGTCTTAAAAAAATTGAAGTTTTAAGCAGCCATAAAATAAATAATGCAGCCACATAATTGAGCATGATGGTAACAATTACTTCATGCGCACCAGTTTTAGCTTTTAAAAGTCCCACAATCCCACCAAATAACCCACCAAATATTATTCCAGCGATTAAAACTAACGGCACATGAATTAAAGGAGGCAGATCAAAATTAAATCCAACATAGGACGCCCCAATTGCTCCGAAAATAAACTGTCCCTGCGCACCAATATTAAATAATCCTGATCTAAATGCTAGTGCTACAGCTAGCCCAGCAAAAACTAGCGGAATTGAAGTGACTATGGTTTCAGATAATGGGTAGAAGCCACGGATAACTCCGGACTCCCTTGCTAAATTAACATCGTAAATAGATCCTTGAAAAATTGCTAAGTAAGAATTGCCAATTCTAGCCGCCGCTGATGTTATAAATTTTCCAGGTGAACTTAACTGAGCCATAAGTATTGGATCGGAAATCACGATAATAATTCCACCAATAAAGAATGCAAAAATGAATGAAAGAGTCGGTAGTAAAGTAATACGGCGAACTGTGCTTAAAAATTGCTTCATTATTTGATTCCAGCCATCATTAAACCTAATTTTTCTCTCGAAACATCTGGTCCAACTTCACCAACTATTTCGCCTTTGTAAATTACAGCGATTCGGTCTGCTAATTCAAGTACTTCATCTAACTCACTACTAATCAATAAAATGGCACGATTTGCTGAGCGTTCACTTAGTAATTTTTCATAAACAAACTCAATAGATCCAACATCTAAACCTCGCGTTGGTTGGGAAGCCACCACCAATTTAACATCCCTTGATAGCTCTCTTGCTAGCACTACTTTTTGCTTATTACCACCAGAGAGTGCTGATACATTCTCGAAAATACTTTGAGTTCTGATATCAAACTCTTTAACTAATTTTGTTGAATTTTGGTTCATGTATTCATTATTTAATTGCCCTCTTTTAGCTACAGGAGCTAGGTCATGCACATCTAAAATTAAATTTTCTACGATACTAAAGGTGCCAATTAAACCATCTAGTTCACGTGATTCAGGAATGTAGGCGATGCCTGCGCGTAGGGCATCTTGTACTGTTAGACCCAAGATTTCCTGTCCATCTAATTTAATTGAGCCCTTGGCATGATCTTCTAAATTTAATATTGCTCTAGCTAATTCTGATTGTCCATTTCCTTGAACGCCAGCAATTGCCAGAATTTCACCTGCTTTTACTTGTAATGAAAGTGAATTGATTATTTTTCTACCTAAAGAGTTTGCAACATTTAATTTGTTTACATCTAAAATAACTCTACCCTGTTTTATTTCACTCTTATTTGGCGTTAGGTCAACCTGCCGTCCAACCATCATGCTGGCTAGATCCTCCTGAGAAGTATCTGGAGATGTAGTACCAACCACTTTACCTAATCGAATAATGGTGATTTTATCTGCCACATCTTTAACTTCTCGCAGTTTATGAGTAATAAATATTATTGAAGTGCCTTTTTTCTTTAAGGTACGCATTATATTCAAAAGTTCATCAGTCTCTTGTGGAGTTAGCACCGCTGTAGGTTCATCTAAAATCAGTACTTTTGCATCATAAATTAAAGCCTTAATGATCTCAACCCGCTGTTGAACTCCAACTGGTAAATCTTCAATCAAAGCATCTGGGTCTATATCAAACTTAAATTCATCGGCCAAAACTTTAATTTTTTTCTTTACCTCATCTAAAGTTAGAAATACTCCCCTAGATTCTTCCCGTCCAAGAGCGATATTTTCAGCCACTGTAAAGACTGGAATCAACATAAAGTGTTGATGAACCATCCCAATTCCATACCTGAGGGCATCTGCTGGCTCATTTATACTTACTTCTTGATCTTCAACAAAAATCTTTCCAGAATCAGCTTTTACTAAGCCATAAACTATGTTCATTAATGTTGATTTACCAGCACCATTTTCACCAAGGATTGCATGGATTTCACCGCGTGATACTTTTAAATCGATAGAATCATTAGCAACTAAAGATCCAAAACTTTTTGTAATTGCCTTAAGCTCTATCGACATTTTTCCTCTAACTTTTTTAAATTAAAAACTGGGTAGGTTAATTTCTAACCTACCCAGTAGCTAATTGATCTTTTACTCTACTGGATCTAGAGCAATAATCTTTCCTGCTGCAATGTCCTTAGATAGCTGTTTGATCTCAGCTTTAAGTTTTGCGGGGATTTTCTTGTTCCAGGCAGGAGTAAGTGCAATGGATACACCTTTGTTAGCCATTGTTCCCACATACATTTTGCTTGAGAACTTGCCATCGTAAGCTTCTTTTACGGTAGCTAGTACACCTTGTCCTAAGCCCTTAACAACTGAAACTGGAGTTACATTTGCGTATTGAGCACCAGTATTCATAACTTTTGCATCTACCCAAATAACCTTAGATTTCTTAGTCTTTTGGCTATTAGCAGCTGTTGTTGCTTGCATTCCACCGGCAACTGGGAAGATGAAATCTGCTCCCTGTTGCTCTAATGAGATAGAGGTTTGAAGTGCTTTAGTTGTGTCATCAAAACCACCTAGGAAAGTTCCGGTCTTAGTCTCTGTATTCCAGCCTAATACCTGAACATTCTTGTTCTTCATTAGATTGTAGTGATCTACACCGTTTGCAAAACCTTCCATAAATATTGTTACTGTCGGAATCGGAATTCCGCCG
>JAQCGQ010000119.1 GCA_027730465.1 Actinomycetota bacterium
ACTCAACTAAGGCTGTAATAAATCGACTTTTGATTATTTGGATTTCATCACTTGGAAAAACTGGAACGGCAACAGCTGAAAAAGGTGAGAAATCTAATTCATCTTCAGCTAAATAGCTTACTTTTGGATATGGATCTATGAGTTTATTAAACATAACCCGGCTTAAAGTTAGGTCAGTCGATTACTTTTTAACTAATGCAACCGCTGCTTGTAAGACATTTCCTAAGTTTGTTGCTTCCTCAACGTTTAATTCAACAACTAGTCGCCCGCCACCTTCTAGTGGGATTCGCATGACCATTGAGCGAGCCTCTTTGGTGACCTCCATAGGGCCATCACCGGTTCTTGGTTTCATCGCTGCCATTTAACTCTCCCTTGCCAAAGTTCAATCAAAGCCTAGCTAGAGGCGTAATTATCCCTCAATTCCCTGCGGGTGGGAAATCCATATAAATACCCTTATGAAATCAACCTAATTAGGCGCGATCTACCTGATGCAATAACCGTTATTACTGCTCGCTCTGGTACTCCAAGTTTTTTAGCTATTTCTGCCGCACTGATCATTTTTACTAAATGTAATGTCAAGATTAATCGCTCCTCTTCTGGCAGAGTATTGATCAACTCAGCAATCGTCTTACCGCCATCTTCAGAGGTCATAAGTAAAGTTTACTCAGTTCAGTCACTACTTTTAGGCTTAAGCGGAAAGTTGCCTAGCAAATCTGTGAAGTGAGAGCCAAACTCCCAGCAATAAGAGTGGTTTCATGAAAATTAAAACATAAGTTGGTGCAATTAATTCCTCTTGCCAGTGGAAAACAGTACGGTTACGTTTTTTCTTTAACTCAAATTTACCCGTTCCACGTATCACTCTACCGATATGTACAACTTCACACAGTAGTGGCGGCTTCCACTTTGTTACCTCCATAGTGTCTAAAATGCCAAAGCGAAGCTTTGGGTAAAGCTTTGGAAATAATCCAGTAAAAGCAAAAACTAAAACCCCTTTGCCGTTTTTTACCGTCTTATCTTGATCAAGTTCAGACCAAACCTTTGTCTGTAGCATCCAATTACTTTGACTTTGCCAGTCAACTAGTAATTTCCATACTACTTCAACTGGTTTATGTATCTCTATTGTCAAAGAAAGATGTGATAATTTTTTCATTTTACTCTTATTGCATCTAGGGTTGAAGGAATATCTTTGCACCAGCTAACTAGCTCTGCTTGGCCGGTTTTCATAAAATTATGTTTGGCAAGATGATCAAGCGCTGCTCTTAGTGGATCATAAAAGCCCACAGGGTCACATATCGCAATTGGCTTACTATGAAACTTAAGATAACTACCTACCCAGATTTCAAAAAATTCTTCTAATGTTCCAATTCCACCAGGAAGAGCAATAAACGCATCTGAAAGATCTTCAATTTTTGCTTTACGAGTTCGCATATCGCTAACCACATGCATTTGGGTTGCCTCTTTGTCTTCAAATTCAAGATTAATAAGTGGTTGGGGTATAACGCCGATGGTTGCAGCTCCTTTTGATCTTGCACCCTTTGCAACTGCTCCCATCATTGAAGCCTTTCCACCGCCCCAGACAAGATCCCAACCTTGTTTACCAATTGCTTCACCAATTTCAAATGCCAAATCAAGAGAGCTTTTTGGAATATCTGGAGCAGATGAACAGAAAACAGATACGCGCATGAAATTAGTCTATTACCTAACGCCAATTTTGATACCGTTGCCTAATGAGCAGTAGTCAAAGCTTGGCATATGGCGTTGGAATTGCTACCCAAACAGAATCTGGGCAAACTCTTGATTGCCATTTTCATTTGATCGGTCTTGGAAGTAAACTAGCAAATAAACAGGGTGAGACTCTTAGCCTTCAACAAGATAGTGATTTAATTAGAAAAGTTAAGAAGCTTCCAGTTGATATCAGTATTGAACTATCAGTTGCGCCTAAAGATGTGGCTGATGTTTATTTAAGGCTTCATTTACTCTCACATAGATTAGTGAAGCCACATAGTATAAATCTTGATAATATTTTTACAATATTACCCAATGTTGTTTGGACCTCCGTTGGTGTCTGTGAAATAAATAGTTTTGATCAAGTTCGGTTAGCACTGCAAAATAAATATGGAAATCTAACTGTTTATTCTGTTGATAAGTTCCCAAGAATGATTGATTACGTTATTCCTGAGGGAGTAAGAATTGCAGATGGTGACCGTGTGCGACTAGGAGCATATCTATCAGCAGGTACAACTGTTATGCATGAGGGCTTTGTTAACTTCAATGCTGGCACATTAGGAAAATCTATGGTTGAAGGAAGAATTAGTTCTGGTGTAGTAGTAGGTGATGGCAGCGATATTGGTGGTGGTGCATCCATTATGGGAACACTTAGTGGGGGCGGTAAAGAGGTAATTTCAATTGGAGAGCGCACCCTTCTTGGTGCTAACTCTGGTGCTGGAATTAGCTTAGGTAATGACTGTGTGATTGAAGCTGGGGTTTATATAACCGCTGGATCAAAAATACTTCTTCCTGATGGAAAAATTGTTAAAGCAAAAGAGTTAAGTGGAACTAATAATTTACTCTTTAGGCGCAACTCACAAAGTGGTGCATTAGAAGTGGTTCCTAAGAGTGGTAGTTGGAGTGGATTGAACTCTGTATTGCATAATAACTAATTTTTTAAAAGATTTTTAGGCGAAGTTATAAACCCGATCCCCCAAGATAAATGCATGGTTACTAAAACTATTGGCATTAGCAGCCGATCGATAAATTTTTTAGCAATTAATACCCCACCGATAATTACGAGTGAAAGATATATCAGAGGTGGAATTAGAAATAAAGAAGAAACAAATATTGATAGTAAAAAAGAAAACAAATTAGCTATAACTGTAAATGGTGGAGCAAGGTAGCGGAAGTTAACTGTAGAACTATGTTGTCTTGATATAGTTCTGCGCCAGCGACCGTACTGGAAGTATTGCTTCGCGAGTTTAAAAAGTGTATTTCGTGGTCGGTAAGTCACCACTAATCTAGGATCAAACCAAATTAATCCACCTTGTTTTCGCAGGCGGTGGTTTAACTCCCAGTCTTGAGCTCTAATGTATCTTTCATCAAAACCACCAGCTGCTAATACTGCAGATTTATTAAATGTTCCAAGATAAACCGTATCTGATTCACCTGCACTACCTCCGGTATGAAACTTAGAGGGGCCAACACCTAGTTTTGATCGCATTGCAATTGCAATAGTGCGTTGTAACCCAATCTCACTATCGGCACACATTAAGCCACCAACATTGACCGCA
>JAQCGQ010000002.1 GCA_027730465.1 Actinomycetota bacterium
GTTTTTTTCGCGGCCGTAATTGGGCGCGATTAAACGCATCTCGAATTACCCGCTCAATACCTTTGTAGGTATTAATTGATTCCTCAATAGCTAATTCCTGCTTTGTACCTTCATCTTTTATTGATCCAGACCCCACATATAAACCTTCAGTTCCCTCTCTGACTACAACAAAATCAATTCCTTTATTGTTAGTAATTGGTGAGGTGACTCCTGGAAATAATTTTGCAGGGCGCAGATTTATGTAATGTTCAAATGCAAACCGTAATTTAAGTAGTAGTCCACGCTCTAGCACTCCATTTGGCACAGTTGGATCACCAACTGCTCCAAGTAAAATCACGTCAGATTTTGCAATCTCTGCCATGACTGAATCTGGCAAAGTTTCACCAGTTTTGTGCCAATAGGCCGCGCCTAACTCATAATTAGTTTTAGTAAATACTAAATCATATTTTTTAGCAACTGCATCTAAAACCTTAAGCCCCTCGCCCACAACTTCAGGTCCAATGCCATCACCAGCAATTACTGCTAAATTAAAATTCTTCATTCGCTCACCAAATTAACAAATCTGACAAGTGATGCACCAGTCTCTTTAGTAATTACCTCAATTACTTCCTTTGGAATTACTGAGTCCACAGTAAGTGCCATCAAGGCCTGTCCGCCTTCTTGAGTGCGACCAACTTGCATATCAGCAATATTTATTTTTAATTTTCCAAGTGCATTACCAACTACGCCAACAACACCAGGAATATCGGTATAGCGAAGAAATAGCAGATTATTTGTTGGTTTAAGATCTAGATCTAACTTATCTATGGCCACAATCTTTTGAATCTGCTTAATTCCCATCAGTGTTCCACTAACAAAAACCTGACTGCCATCAGCACATGCTGCGCGTACTGAAACTAAATTACGGTGATCAGGACTTTCTGGATCAGTCATGACTGCAGAAGTTACGGATCGCTCTGCGGCTAAGTTAGGGGCGTTCACATATGTAACATCCTCACAACCCATCGCAATTAATCCACCCTTTAATGCACTAGTTGAAAGAACTGAAACATCTAGAACAGATATCTCACCTCTTACCTCAACATCGAGTGAAACAATTACATCACTTGCTAATGCAGTAGCTACTTGAGCTAACTTCTCAACTAATGGCAATGCTGGGCGAACTGCTTCATCAATTACGCCACCCTTAACATTTACAGCATCTGGCACTAACTCACCAGATAAAGCTTTTCGAACTGAAATTGCTACTGCAACACCAGCACGCTCTTGTGCTTCATCCGTCGATGCACCAAGGTGCGGAGTTGCAACCACATTATCTAGAGTAAAAAGTGGTGAATCAGTACATGGCTCAGTGGCAAATACATCAAGACCTGCGCCTGCAACTTTGCCATTTTTTAATGCTTCATAAAGTGCGCTCTCATCTAGAACTCCACCTCGAGCAGCATTGATAATTCTCACAGTTGGCTTTACTTTTTTAAGTGCATCTGTACCAATTAAATTAGCCGTCTCTTTTGTTTTAGGAAGATGAATAGTTATGAAATCACTGACCTTTAGTAACTCATCTAATTCAACTAATTTAACATTTAATTGCGCAGCTTTTGCTGGCTGAAGGTATGGATCATAGGCAAGGATGTCCATACCAAATGCTTGCATACGGTGTGCAACTAATTGCCCAATCCGGCCAAAACCAACAATTCCTAGAGTTTTTTCAAATAATTCAGCACCTGTGTATTTAGATCTCGCCCATTTGCCATCCTTAAGTGCGGCGTGAGCTGGTGAGATAGATCTGGCAGAGGCTAGTAGTAATCCAATTGCAAGCTCTGCAGCAGAGACAATATTTGAAGTTGGTGCATTAACAACCATGACGCCAGCAGCCGTAGCTGCTGGAATTTCTACATTATCTAAACCAACACCGGCACGTGCAATTACTTTTAATCCTTTTGCGGCAGATATTGCCTCTGCATCCATCTTTGTAGCAGAACGGATTAATACCGCATCTACTCCTTTAGATAATGCAGCCAGTAATTCACTTCGGTCAGCACCATTACAATTGCGCACCTCAAAGTCAGGCCCAAGCGCATCTAATGTGGCCGGACTTAACTCCTCAGCAATTAACACAACTGGTTTAGCCACGCGCTGCAGTACCCTCCTTGTAATCATCTTTGTTGCCAGATTTAACCCATGACATCATTTTGCGAAGATCACGGCCAACCTGCTCAATTGGGTGAACCTCACCTTTTGCCCTTAGTGCTTTAAATTCTGGAGCTCCAGCATCTTGATCATCAATAAATCGTTTCGCAAATGCGCCAGATTGAATATCGGCAAGCACAGCTTTCATATTCTCTTTAACGCTTGGATCAATAACTCTAGGACCTGAAATGTAATCACCATACTCTGCTGTGTCAGATACTGACCAGCGTTGCTTAGCAATTCCACCTTCATACATAAGGTCAACAATTAGCTTTAACTCATGCAAACACTCAAAGTAGGCAACCTCTGGTTGATAACCTGCTTCAATTAAAGTTTCATAGCCATACATAACTAATTGTGATGCACCACCACAAAGAACTGATTGCTCACCGAACAAATCTGTTTCACACTCCTCTGTAAAGGTAGTTAAAATTCCACCAGCACGAAGACCACCGATTGCTTTTGCATATGAAAGTGTGATTGGCCAAGCATTCCCAGTTGCATCTTGCTCCACTGCAACAATCACAGGCACACCGCGTCCGGCTGAGTACTCACGGCGAACTAAATGTCCTGGTCCTTTTGGTGCAACCATACAAACATCAACTTTTGCAGAGGGCTTGATATAGCCAAAGCGAATATTAAATCCATGACCAAAAAACAGAGCCGCTCCATCTTTAATATTTGGTTCAATTGAATCATTATAAATATGTCGTTGAACGTGATCTGGAGCAAGAAGCATTACAACATCAGCACCCTTAACTGCATCGGCAACTGATGCAACTTTAAGACCCTCAGCTTCAGCTTTGGCTCTTGATTTTGAATCTTTTGCCAAACCAACTACAACATCAACACCACTATCGCGTAGGGATAGAGCGTGTGCATGTCCTTGAGATCCATAACCAATTACTGCAACCTTCTTAGATTGAATAAGTGCTAGATCTGCATCTTCATCGTGATACATCGTTGCCATGTATTTCTCCTTATGTTTGTCGGTTTAATTAATTTTGATAATCAGCCGTAGAACTATTTGGGTCTGACTCGTTAGCAGTTCCCATTGTGCTAAGCGTGCGGTCTACCAAGGTGTCATCCCCTCGCTCAAGTGCCACTAAGCCGGATTGAACTAACTCACGAATTCCATGTGGTTTTAACTCTGTAAGCAAAGATTCAATTTCAGAAGATTGACCAACTGCTTCAATTGAGATTGTGCTCTTGGATTCATCAACAATCACAGCTTTATACTTATTAACTACTGCTTTAGTAGCAGCTGTGTTTGCCACCTTGACTAATAAAATTTCTCGCTTTAATGAATCAGAATCTTTCATTTCTGAAATTCCAATTACATTAACTAGTTTAAATAGTTGAGCACTTACCTGATCTAGCGCATGCCCTTCTAAATTTAAAACAATAGTCATCCGTGAAACTTTTGGATTCTCAGTCTGGCCAACTGCAAGAGAGTCAATGTTGTAACCGCGACGAGAAAATAGAGAAGCAACCCGTGCTAGTACGCCGGGTGAGTTCTCCACTAAAACGGCCAATGTATGAATAGCCATTACAACTCCTGTGAATCCCAGACAGGCGCCATTGATCTAGCAACGGTAATGTCATCATTTGATGTTCCAGCAGCCACCATTGGCCAAACCATCGCATCTCGGTGAACTTCAAAATCAACTACAACTGGGCGATCATTAATTGCCATTGCTGCATCAATAGTTTTATCTACATCCTCAGGTCTCTCACAACGTAGACCAACACAGCCCATAGCTTCAGCTAACAATTTGAAATCTGGAACTCTCTTTGAATGCAGATCAGTATTTGAATAACGTTGGTTATAAAACAGCGTCTGCCACTGGCGAACCATGCCGAGTGATTCATTGTTAATTACGGCAACTTTGATTGGAATATTATTTAGCGCACAAGTTACTAACTCTTGATTAGTCATTTGAAAACAACCATCGCCATCAATGGCCCAAACAGTTGTATCTGGTGCGCCAACTTTGGCGCCCATTGCAGCTGGAACTGCATAGCCCATAGTTCCTAAGCCACCTGAGTTAAGCCAAGTTCGTGGCTTTTCATAACCAATAAATTGTGATGCCCACATTTGATGCTGACCAACACCGGCAGTAAAGATTGTGTCAGGCCCTGAGATCTTGCCAATTCTTTCAATTACATACTGTGGTGAGACTGAACCATCAGATGGTTTGTCATAACCAAGTGGAAACTTTGTTTGCCACCCATAAACCTCATTAAGCCATGGGGTTAAATCCTGTGAGCTTTTAGCAAGTGCAGCTTTAGTCACCGGATTTAGTGCAATTAAAATATTTTTTAGATCACCAATTAATGCAACATCAGCATGGCGATTCTTACCAATCTCAGCTGGGTCAATGTCGGCATGAATAATTTTGGCATTTGGTGCAAAGGTGGACAACTTACCCGTTACGCGGTCATCAAAGCGTGCACCTAAAGTAATTAGCAAATCTGCCTTTTGTAGAGCAGTTACCGCTGCTACCGTTCCATGCATACCAGGCATGCCAAGATGTTGTTTATGTGAGTCCGGAAAAGCACCACGCGCCATTAATGTTGTAACAACAGGAACACCAGTTATTTCAGCCAACTGCATGAGCTCTTTGGCAGCATTAGCCTTAATTACACCGCCACCAACATATAGAACTGGTTTTTTTGATTGAGTTATTAACGCCGCTGCATCCCGGATCGCCTCACTCTTTGGTTCAACAACTGGGTTATATCCAGCTAGAGAAACCTTTTTTGGGTAATTAAAAGTAGTCTCTTTTTGTAGCGCATCTTTTGCAATATCAACTAGAACAGCACCAGGCCTTCCCGTACTTGCAATATGGAAAGCTTCTGCAATCGCGCGCGGGATATCAGCTGGGTCTGTAATTAAATAATTATGTTTTGTAAACGGCATGGTAATCCCGCGAATATCTGCCTCTTGAAAAGCATCGGTACCAATTGCCGCCGACGGTACCTGCCCTGTTATTGCCACAACTGGAACTGAATCCATCTGCGCATCAGCAAGTGGTGTAACTAAGTTTGTAGCCCCTGGACCTGAAGTAGCAATACAAACTCCAACTCGCCCAGTTGCTTGGGCATACCCAGTTGCTGCATGACCTGCGCCTTGTTCATGTCTAACTAATATGTGTCTAATTTTTGAATCAAAAATTGGATCATAAGCAGGAAGGATGGCGCCACCTGGTATGCCAAACATGACATCAACACCAGCAGCTTCAAGTGCGTGAACTAAACTTTGCGCACCATTCATTTTGCTCATCTCTTCCTCTCCTAATTCGGCCTACTAAAGCAAAACCCCTCAGTTTTATCTGAGGGGTGCGAACTAACTTTATCTAGTTAGCGCGCACGCTCAATAATCACCACGACCACTGATGTGATCGCAATTTGTGAGATAAGTGAGCTCTTCTTCATGGCATTAGTATCGCAAGTAGTGCGTGCACTAGTCAACTCCTGAGATTGTGATCTCAATATTTGAGCCTACTTAGATAACGAAAAAGTATTAATCACAGACCGCGCCCTTTGCGGCGCTACCAACTAATTTTGAATACTTGGCCAATACCCCACGGCGGTATTTATGTGGGATCGGTTTAAAGTTTTTCTTTCGCTCATTCATTTCTTTCTCATCCACTAATAAATCCAGGGTTCGTTTCTGGGTATCAATTCGCACACGATCACCATTCTTTATAAATGCAATTGCTCCACCATCAACAGCTTCTGGTGCAACATGGCCAACGCAAAGTCCAGTTGTACCACCTGAGAATCTTCCATCTGTAATTAATAAGACTGTCTTACCAAGACTAGCACCTTTTATTGCACCAGTAATCATTAACATCTCCCGCATGCCAGGACCACCTTTTGGTCCTTCATATCTAATTACTACAACATCTCCGGCAACAATTGAGCCATTCTCTAACGCATCCATCGCTGCCTGCTCGCGCTCAAATACCTTCGCTGGTCCTTCAAAAACATCAACACCTACTCCAGCTGTTTTACATACTGCACCATCGCTAGCGAGTGTGCCTTTAAGAATTGTTATGCCACCACTTACTGCAAGTGGATTCTTTACTGCTTTAAGAATTTCTCCATCTGCATCAGGAGGATTAACATCTTTAAGATTTTCAGCCATAGTTTTACCTGTAACAGTTAGACAATCACCATGGAGTAAGCCAGCATCTAATAACGCCCTAAGGATTACTGGAATTCCACCAACCTTGTCCACATCAGTCATTACATACTTACCAAAAGGTTTTAAATCACCAAGTAGTGGAACTTTTGAACCAACTCGATGGAAATCTTCAAGGGCTAAATCAACCTCAGCTTCATGAGCTATTGCTAAAAGGTGAAGAACTGCGTTAGTTGATCCACCAAGTGCCATTACAACTGTGATGGCATTTTCAAATGCCTTTTTAGTTAAAATTTTTCTAGTTGTAATTCCCTGACGAATTAACTCAACAACGGCTGCTCCAGATTTAATTGCATAATCATCACGACGTCGATCAATTGATGGAGGTGAAGCTGATCCCGGCAGTGATAGACCTATTGCTTCACCAACTGCTGCCATTGTGTTAGCGGTATACATGCCACCACATGCACCCTCACCTGGGCAGATCGCGCGTTCAATTTTATCTACTTCTTCTTCAGAAATTAGTCCGCGAGCGCACGCTCCAACTGCCTCAAATGCATCAATGATTGTTACATCTCGCCCATCTACTTTTCCTGGCATGGTTGAACCTGCATAAACAAAAACACTTGCAACATCCATACGAGCTGCTGCCATCATCATGCCAGGAAGTGACTTATCACAACCTGCAAAGGTAACCATTCCGTCTAATCGCTCTGCTTGCATAACTGTCTCAACAGAATCGGCAATTACTTCACGTGAGACTAAAGAAAAATGCATACCTTCATGGCCCATCGAAATTCCATCAGAGACTGAGATAGTTCCAAATTGCATTGGGAAACCACCCGCTTCAATTACACCTTTCTTAGATGCTTTAGCTAAACGGTCAAGGGATAAATTACATGGCGTAATTTCATTCCAGGAAGATGCAATACCAATTTGTGGCTTAGCAAAATCTTCATCTTTCATACCAACTGCTCTAAGCATGCCCCTAGCTGGAGCACGCTCCATGCCATCAGTTACTAAGCCAGATCGCGGCTTCATTTTATTTGTAGGCTTTTTATCGCTCATGAGATTAGTTTATTGCCCTAAGTGTTTTAGTAATAGTTCACGCACCTTGGCGGCATCAGCTTGTCCACCTGTTGCTTTCATCACTGCGCCAATCAGCGCACCAGCTGCAGGAATATTTCCCTCTCGAACCCGCTGGGCAGTCTCTGCTTGCGCGGTGACTGCGTCAATGATTGCTTTCATAAGTTGTGAAACATCGGAGACAACTTTAAGTCCTCGCTTTGTGATCACATCAACTGGTGAGCCTTCACCTGCAATAACACCTTCCACAACTTGACGGGCTAATTTATCGGTTAATTCACCCTTTGAAATTAATGCAATTACCTGCGCAACATCTTTAACTGAAATTAGCTCTGTTGCCATAACTGATCGATCATTTGCAATTCTAGATATCTCACCTAACCACCAGCTACGAGCTTTAGTTGGATCAGCACCTAGTAGAACTGTCTCCTCAACTGTGTCTAGTAATTCGGCGTTAACCATAGCTGCCATCTCTTTATCAGGAACTGACCATGTAGTTTGTAATCTCTTTCTGCGATCAGCTGGTTTTTCTGGCAATGTTTTTTTAAGCTCTTCAATCCATTTTGCATCTGGCACAACTGGTACTAAATCTGGCTCTGGAAAGTATCGATAATCTTCGGCCTGCTCTTTAGATCTACCAGGACGAGTTTGACCACTCTCTTCTAAGAAGTGACGAGTTTCCTGAATGATTCGCTCACCATCTTCTAATCTGTTTGCTTGTCTAATTACTTCACCAATTACTGCCCGCTCAACTGAGCGCAGTGAGTTAACATTTTTTGTTTCACTTCTTATTCCTAGTTTTCCGCTATTAATTTGCGCAAGTGATAAATTAACATCACAACGAAGTGAGCCTTGCTCCATCTTTACATCAGAGACTTTAAGCCCACGCAAAATATCGCGCAAAGCTGCCACATAAGCACGTGCTACTTGCGGTGCATACTTTCCAGTATCTGGCACAACCTTGGTAACAATTTCAACTAGTGGAATACCTGCTCGGTTGTAATCAAGTAATGAGTACTCAGCTCCATGTATTCGCCCGGTTGATCCACCAACATGAAGTGATTTACCGGTGTCCTCCTCCATGTGAACTCTTTCAATTTCAATTCTAAAAGTTTTATCACCATCATCAGTTTGAATTTGAACATCTAGGTAGCCATTTACACAAATCGGTTCATCATATTGAGAGGTCTGAAAATTCTTTGGCATATCAGGGTAGAAGTAATTTTTACGGGCAAATCTTGAATAAGGCGCAATTGAACAGTTAAGTGCAAGGCCGATAAGAATTGTGCTCTCAATAGCTCTTTCATTAACAACTGGTAGCGCCCCAGGTAGTCCAAGACATACTGGGCAAGTTTGTGTATTTGGTGATGCACCAAACTCAGTTGCACAGCTGCAAAACATCTTAGATTTTGTACTTAACTCAACGTGAACTTCAAGTCCAAGTGTTGGCTCATACTTTTCAATTACTTGATCATAATTTAAACTCATTTTGAACCTACTAACTTTGGCGCAAAATCTAGAATCGGCTTTCCCCATTTATATAGCAATGCTGCTTCAAGGGCTCCCCCTACTAAATACATTCGATCATCTTTCATTGCAGGTGACATAATTTGAAAACCCACTGGCAAATTATCTTCAGCCGCTAGGCCACATGGCAGGCTCATGCCACCAATACCAGCCATATTTACTGGAATAGTTGCAATATCATTTAAATACATTGCAAGAGGATCATTACTTTTTTCACCGATCTTAAATGCTGTAGTTGGCGCAGTTGGTGAGACTAGAACATCACATTTGGTAAAAGCCGCGTCAAAATCTTGCTTTATTAAGGTTCTTACCTTTTGCGCTGAACCATAATATGCATCATAGTAACCAGAAGATAATGCATATGTTCCAAGAATAATTCGCCTCTTAACCTCACGGCCAAAGCCTGCTTGCCTTGTTAGATTCATAACCTCTTCCGCACTTTTAACACCATCATCGCCAACTCGTAAACCAAAACGCATTGAATCAAATCTTGCTAAATTAGATGAGCACTCACTGGGTGCAATTAAATAATATGCAGCTAAGGCATACTCAAAGTTTGGGCAAGATACTTCAACAATTTCAGCGCCTAACTTAACTAGCTCAGCAACTGCTTCATTAAACTTATCTTCAACACCCTTTTGGTAACCATCACCGGCTAATTGCTTAACCACACCAATTTTCATGCCCTTAACATCTAGCTTTTTAGAAGCTGCTACAACATCAGGAACCCCCTGATTAATACTTGTTGAATCCTTACTGTCATAACCTGCAATCTCTTGGTGTAATAAAGCAGTATCTAAGACTGTGCGAGCACATGGTCCGGCTTGATCTAATGATGATGAGAATGCAACTAAGCCATATCTAGATACACCACCATAAGTTGGTTTAACGCCAACTGTTCCAGTAACTGCTGCTGGCTGACGAATTGATCCACCTGTATCTGTACCAATTGCAAGTGGTGCTTCAAATGCGGCAAGGGCAGCTGATGATCCACCACCTGAGCCACCTGGAATTCTTGTTAAATCCCATGGATTATGAGTTGGTCCATAGGCTGAGTTTTCAGTAGATGATCCCATTGCAAACTCATCCATATTTGTCTTACCTAAAATAATTACCCCAGCATTTTTTAATTTAGTCACAACTGTTGAGTCATATGGTGGTCGCCAACCCTCTAAAATTTTAGAACCACATGTAGTTGGAATACCTTTTTGTGTCATTACATCTTTAAGAGCTAGTGGAACTCCAGCAAGTGGTGATAACTTTTCTCCTGCTGCTCGCTTTTTATCAACTGCTGCTGCTTGAGCAAGTGCGCCTTCTTTATCTAAATATAAGAAAGCATGAACATCTTTATCAACCGCTGCGATTTGCTCATAATGCTGATTTGTTAACTCAACTGCGCTAATCTCTTTTTTATCAAGTGCTTCCGACATAACCGAGGCGTTATCTCTAATACTCATTACGCTTCACCTAAAATTTGTGGAACTTTAAATCTTTCTTCATCTGTTGCTGGTGCACCAGATAATGCTTCGGTCGGAGTCAGGCTTGGAAGAACAACGTCTTCTCTAGTTACATTATTTACTGCAAGTGGATGAGATGTTGGAGCTACATCAGCAGATGCGACCTCTTGCACTCTTGCAACGGCGCCAAGAATTACATCCATCTCGCCCGCTAAATGATCTAACTCATCATCACTCATAGTGATTCGAGCTAACCTAGCTAAATTTGCGACTTCATCGCGAGAGATTGCGGCCATAATTGGTGAGTATAACTGGTGTTAATTCACTTGCGAATCTGACCGTTTCCGCTAACAATCCAAGTTGTAGTTGTCATTTGCTCAAGCCCCATTGGACCTCTGGCATGCATCTTTTGATTTGAAATTCCAATCTCTGCGCCAAAGCCCATCTGCCCACCATCAGTAAATCTAGTTGAGGCATTAACCATAACTGCGGCGCAATCATTTAATGTTGTAAAAAGTGTGATCGCATCTTTATCTTCTGCCACTATCGCCTCAGTATGATTAGTACCATATTTAGAGATGTGATCAATAGCTGCCATCACATCACTTACTTGGTCCACATTAATTTCTAGTGTTCCGTACTCAGTCGACCAAGATTTCTCAGTTGCCAAAGTTGATTTGATATTTAACTTATCGGCAATAACTTTACTCTTAGCATCAACGTTAATTATCACAGAAGATTTAGCTAGCGCATCTAGTGCCAAGGGTAGAAATTTATCTGCAATATCTTTATGAACTAACAAAGTCTCAGCAGCATTGCAAACACTTGGCCGATCACACTTCGAATTAATTAAAATTGCAATCGCTTTATCAAAATTAGCTGATTTATCAACGTAAACATGACAAACCCCGGCGCCAGTTTCAATTGTTGGCACAGTTGCCTCATCAACTACAGATCTAATTAGAGCCGCACTTCCGCGAGGAATAACTAGATCAACTAAGCCACGGGCGGTCAGTAGCGCAGTTGCTGTTGCTCTATCCATAGATGGAATTAATTGAATAACCTCTTCTGAAATTTTAGTACTTGAAATTGCCTTCTTCATTACCTTAATTAGCACTTCATTGCTGTGCGCAGCAGAAGATGAACCACGAAGAAGTGCGGCATTTCCTGACTTAATTAAAATTACGGCAGCATCAACGGTCACATTAGGACGGGCTTCATAGACCATACCAACCACGCCAAATGGCACAGATTTTTGTTTTAGATTAAGGCCATTTTCTAAGTTTCTTTCAACTAGTACTCTGCCTAGTGGATCAGGTAATTTTGTAATATCTCTCGCCGCATTTGCCATCGAAATTATTCTCACTTTAGTAAGTAGTAATCGATCTTGCAATGATTCATTAATGCTGGCTGCTTTTGCAGCCGCCATATCTTGTTGATTTGCAGTTAAAATTAAATCTAAATTTTTTTCAAGTTCATCTGCGATATTAAGTAAAATTTGATTACGCTCACTCGCTGTTGAGTTAGCTAGCGTTCGGGCAGCTAATCGAGCACGCTTTGCAATGTCTGCAATCATCGTGGTGGCGTCCATGACCTAAGCCTACGGTCAATTAGGCTAGGGATGTGCGACGATTATTTAGAGTCCTTCGAAATACCGTAATTTCACTACTCCTCTTATATGCAGCGCTGTTTGTATTCACCAAAGTAATTCACTACCCCGAGCCGATTGCCACAATTAAATTGGGATTAGCGCCTGCCTCAAAGACGCCAACTCTTATGCCATGGCATGTGATTGATCCAGCTACTAAGCCAATTGCTATCCCGGTTGCCTCTGAAAAGATGCCTGCAGGAATTATGTATAAGGGCACTTCACTAGCTTTTAATCAATTTTTAAAACAAACTGATACTAATGCATTCATTGTTTTCCGAAATGGAGTCATGACATATGAATGGTATAAAGATGGTGTAACTCAAAGTACACAACTTCCTTCATATTCTGTTGCCAAAACTTTGACATCAATCATGATTGGACAATTAATTTCACAAGGAAAAATAAAAGAAAGTGACAAGTTTGTTGATTACTTCCCAGATTTAAAAGCTGGTACTAGCTTTGATTTAGTAACAATTAAGCAATTACTAGATATGCAAGCAGGTGTGGGTGTTAGTGATAATTACCCATCTGGTCCAACGGGCTGGGGTGTAGCAATTGCCCAGATGTATGCCTCAACTGATGTTGATTGGTTTTTAAAAAATAACCGTAAGATGGCATTTGAACCAGGATCTATATCAGAATATCGAAGTGTAGATACCCAAATGCTTGGCATGATTATCAAAAAGGTTACTGGTAAGCGAGTTGCTGACTACTTTAGTCAAAACGTTTGGCAACCAGTGGGTGCTAAATATCCTGCTACTTGGAATGTGGATCGAATTGGTGGAACCGAAAAAACTTTCTGTTGCTTTAACGCCTCTGGTATTGATTACGCCAGAGTTGGTATGTTGTTTTTAAATGGTGGATATGCTGGTCCAAATAAAATCATTGATAAGGCGTGGTTAAATCGCCTAACTACTCCAGTAACAACTTTGGATCGTAATTGGGGTTATGGCGCACAAGTTTGGCATCCATATCCAAATACCAGCCTAATGCTAGGACTACATGGTCAATTTGTGTTTATCAATCCAGAAAGTCGAACTGTAATTGTTAAATTAAGTGATAACCCAACTGATTCAGATCATGAAAGTGATACGGTAAAAGCACTACTTGAGATATCTAATCTAAAGAATTAATTAGGTAGGAAGTAAGTTCCAACTTCTTCACCAGCTAATGCTTTTGGTAAATCCGATAATTTTGTTAGTAACATTCCAATTCCAGCTGCTGTAACAAGTTTTGCTGCTTCAATTTTTGTCACCATGCCACCGCTACCAACTCCAGCTGTGCCAATACCTCCAATAGATTTAGCATCTATTTTTGAGATATCACTGACCCGATGAATTGCTTTTGCACCAGGCGTTGTTGGATTAGCGTCATAGAGGCCATCAATATCAGTAACTAATACAAGTAAATCTGCTTTTAGTAAATTCGTAACTAATGCTGCCAAGCCATCATTATCACCAAATTTGATTTCTTCAGTTCCAACAGAATCATTTTCATTAATGATTGGAACAACATTTAACTTAAGTAAAGAAAGTAAAACTTCTTTAATATTCTCTACATGCTTTGCTTTGGTAATATCATCTAAAGTGATTAAAACTTGAGAAGTTGTAATTTTAAACCTGTTAAATGATTGGGTATACCTTGCCATAAGTAAGCCTTGACCAACTGATGCCGCAGCTTGCTGAGAGGTCAGATCAGTAGGACGAGATTTAAGTCCAAGGGGCGCTAGGCCGGCAGCGATAGCACCGGATGAAACGACTGCTACCTCTTTACCTTCACTCTTAAGTTTTGCTACAACATCAACTAATTTATCAATTGCAGATGGATCTAAATTAGCACCGGCTTTTCCAGTAAGAGTTGATGAGCCAACCTTGATAACAATTCGTTTAGCTGTACTTAAATTAACGGACATCTTCATCCACTCTTGGCGATTTAGGATTGGATACATTGTACTCCCACTGCATTTCAATTTCGTCGTCACTTAATTGATCAATGTCATCAGTTAATAAATCCATTCGCCATGGTGTTGAAAGACGAAGATCTTCTCCTCTAGGACCAGCTAATAATTCAGCACCTGCTTCAATTGATGGCTCCCAATCAAAAATAACTGCTTCATCCCCTGAACCAATTCTTACTTCATCTCCAGCCTTAGCACCATTTTTAAACAATTCTTTTTCCACGCCATATGAAGCAAGACGATCTGCTAAGTAACCAATGGCCTCAGCGTTTGCAAAATCAGTTTGCTTAACCCAGCGCTCTGGTTTATCACCTATTACATTAAATGTGCCGTCTTCATTTGCAATTACAACAAAACCAGCATCATCTACTGCGATTGGCCTAAGAACAATTCTGGCCACCTGCTCCTCTTTTTGAGCTTTTCTAACCTTTTGAATTATCTGCGCCATTGCATAAATTAATTCCTGCATACCCTCCCTAGTTGCAGCTGAAACCTGAAATACTGGAAAACCACGAGCTTGTAAAGTTTTTTCAACCATATCTGCCATAGCTTTACCATCTGGTAGATCAATCTTATTCAGCGCAATTATTCTTGGCCGATCTGATAAGCCGCCATACTCTTTTAACTCTTCTTCAATTACATCAAAATCTTTAATAGGATCGCGATCAGTCTCAAGTGTTGCACAATCTAAAACATGAACTAACGCAGCACATCTTTCAACATGGCGTAAAAACTCATGACCTAAACCTTTACCTTGACTTGCTCCTGGAATTAAGCCAGGTACATCTGCGGCGGTAAACCTAGTCTCTCCTGCTTGAACAACACCAAGGTTTGGTACCAATGTTGTAAATGGATAATCTGCAATCTTTGGCCGAGCCGCTGACATTGCTGCAATTAAAGAAGACTTACCAGCACTTGGATATCCAACTAAGCCAATATCTGCAACGCTCTTTAACTCTAGAAATAATGTGCGAGTCTCACCTGGTTCACCTAAGAGTGCAAAACCTGGCGCACGTCTTTTCGAGTTTGCAAGGCCAGCATTTCCGAGCCCACCTTTACCGCCTTGAGCTGCCATAAATCTTGTGCCATAACCAACTAAATCTGCAATCACATTTCCATTAACATCTTTAACCACTGTGCCATTTGGGACAGAGAGAATTAAATCCTTACCTTCAGCTCCATTATTAAAGTCACCAGCACCTTGTTTACCATCTGTTGATTTACGATGTGGTGAGTGGTGAAAATCTAAAAGTGTGGTTGCATCTGGATCAACTACTAATACAACATCCCCACCTCGTCCACCATTGCCTCCATCTGGTCCACCTAATGGTTTAAATTTTTCGCGGTGAACCGATACGCAGCCATCTCCACCTTTACCAGCATCAGCATGCAGAGTTACACGATCAACAA
The DNA here is from genome assembly GCA_027730465.1 of Actinomycetota bacterium. Lineage (GTDB taxonomy): Bacteria > Actinomycetota > Actinomycetes > Nanopelagicales > Nanopelagicaceae > Nanopelagicus. The sequence goes on from JAQCGQ010000002.1 coordinate 15,429, forward strand.
AGGTTGCCATGTGAACTCCTTTCGCTAATTTATTAATCAAATAAAAATGGGCCCGCAGATAGCGGACCCATAATTAAATTCCGCTGGGATTATGAAACCGGAAGAATATTTACTACTCGACGACCGCGAGCGCGACCGAATTCAACTGATCCACCAGATAGTGCAAAGAGTGTGTCATCTTTACCGATTCCGACATTCTTTCCTGGGTGGAAATAGGTACCGCGTTGGCGAACCAAAATCTCACCACCCTTAACTACCTGACCGGCAAATCTTTTAATGCCAAGGTACTGAGGATTTGAGTCGCGACCATTACGTGTGGAGGAGACACCCTTTTTACTTGCCATCTTCTTTCACCTGCCTTAGTTAGTAGTTACTTGTTAATTCCAGTTATTTTTACGCGAGTAAGTTGTGAGCGAAATCCTTGACGCCTGCGGTAGCCAGTCTTATTTTTGTAACGAAGGATTGCAATCTTTGGTCCCTTTTGTTCAGCTAAAACCTCACCTGTTACCTTAACTGATGCTAATGCTTTTGGATCAGCTGTTACATCTGCGCCATCAACTAGCAGAACTGCAGGAAAAGTTACCTTTGCACCAACGGCAGCATCTAAGCGATCAACCACAAGAGTTTCACCAACTGAAACCTTCTCTTGCCGCCCGCCTGCTTTAACAATCGCGTACACCGAGTGCTCCTTCTAGTTATTAACCAGGATCAATTCTTACCAATCTGGCTAGATAGATAAGGGTAGAGATTGATTCGATTAGGGTCAAATGCTCGGGCTAATTGGTTGAAATAACCCCAGTACTCACAGCCCGACGACCTTTTCGCCGTCCTGCTGCAACAACTGGTGCCACCTCAACTGCTTCTTCCTTATTATCAGTAGTTTCAATATCTGAGTCTTCATCTTCTAAATCTTCATCATCAGAATCATCATCAGTAACTGCTTTACTAGTTTTTGAATAACGCTGATCTAAATCTTTTTCAAGTGCAACCTTTTTTACTGGTTCACTATGAATATGTATTCCTCGCCCACCGCAACTCTCACATGTAGTTGAGAAAGCCTCAATTAATCCCTGACCTACTCGCTTACGAGTCATTTGAACAAGGCCGAGTGATGTTACTTCAGCAACTTGGTGCTTAGTTCTATCTCTACCTAAACACTCAACTAATCTGCGAAGTACTAGCTCACGGTTTGATTCTAGAGTCATGTCGATAAAGTCAATCACAATAATTCCACCCATATCGCGCAGGCGAAGTTGGCGAGCGATTTCCTCGGCCGCTTCTAGGTTATTTTTTGTTACCGTCTCTTCTAAGTTTCCACCCTTACCAATAAATTTACCGGTGTTAACATCGATAACGATCATTGCTTCAGTTCGATCAATTACTAAAGAACCACCTGATGGTAAATAAACCTTGCGATCAAATGCTTTTGCCAACTGCTCTTCAACTCGGTTTTCAGCAAATAAGTCGCGATTGCTACTCCATTTTTCAATCTTGCTAGCAAGTTCTGGCGCAATATGGCCAATATAATTTTGAATATCATCCCAAGCTTGATCACCTTGCACCAACATCTTGTTGAAATCTTCATTAAAAATATCTCGGATTACTCGAACAGTTAGATCTGGCTCACCATATAAAAGTGATGGGGCAGAGGTACTTGAATCATTTGCTTTCTTTTCAATATCTTCCCATTGTCCTTTAAGACGTGCTACATCTCGCTCTAGCTCTGCCTCAGGTGCTCCTTCAGCTGCTGTTCTAATAATTACGCCAGCTTGCTCTGGAATTAAGTTCTTTAAAATTCCTTTCAAGCGATTGCGTTCGTTATCAGGTAATCTGCGAGATATTCCACTCATCCCACCACCTGGTACATAAACTAAATATCTACCTGGCAAAGAAATCTGACTAGTTAATCTGGCGCCTTTTTGGCCTATTGGATCCTTTGTTACCTGAACTAATACAGATTGACCACTCTTTAAAACATGTTCAATTTTGCGAGGGGCAGTATCTGATAAACCATGTGAATCCCAATTAACCTCACCAGCATATAAAACTGCATTACGACCCTTACCAATATCAACGAATGCTGCTTCCATGGAAGGTAATACGTTTTGTACCTTACCTAGATAAACGTTTCCAACATAGGAAATATTGCTATTACGGTTTACATAATGCTCAACCATGACTTCATCTTCAATAATGGCAATTTGAGTTCGATCAGCAATTTGCCTTACCAACATACTGCGATCAACGGCTTCACGTCTTGCCAGAAACTCTGATTCGGTAATTACGCTGCCGCGCTTGCGAGTGAAATCTCTACGCTCACGTCGATCTCCACGATCGCCCCGGTCAAATTTATTGCGATCACGTCGGTTAAAGCTTTTGCTCTCACTTCGCACTTCTCTAACTCGAACTGGTCTTACCTTAATAACAGTTAATACGCCATCTTCTTCAATCGTCTCACCCGGTGTTACGCCTTCACCACGCGCCCTACGACGGCGACGTCTTTTATGAGTTACTCCATCATTTGCTTCACTTTGATCGGTCGTGACTTGTGAATCATCTTCATCTGATTCAACTTCTTTACCAGTTCTACGTCTTCCTCGGCCACCACGACGGCGACGGCGACGAAACTCTTCGCTCTCACCCTCACCGCTTTTAACCTCAGCTGTTTCATCTGCTTTAGTACTTTTACTAACGGGTGCAGCCTTACTTGTCTTAGTAACTGGTACTGCTTGAAATAATGGAACTGGAATAGAACCAGCTTTTTTACCGCTCTTTTTATCTTTGTCATCTACCGTTTTTTTGGCAGCGCGCTTACGTGGTGCTTTAGGCTCATCGGCCATATAAATCAAATCCTTCTCAAAAATTTAATTACTGCAGTTTTGCAGTATCTCTTTCAATACTTTTTAATTAATTCCTATTAATTATGCTAAAAATATCGACGCTGTCGCTGCGAAGGCTCTTTATCCTCGCGCGGACTTGCGTGGGATAAGTATCGCAGATCTCTGGCAATACGCCAACTCACCTTATTTTAAGCGTGTTAACGGCTACGTGCATGCACATTTTGTAATAAGCCAATGCCAATTAAATTAGCAAACATTGATGAGCCGCCATAGGAGAGAAATGGTAGTGGTACACCTGTCATCGGCATTAAGCCCATTGCCATACCAATATTTTCAAAGCTCTGAAAGATAAACCAAGCTATTACGCCAATACAGACTAGCCTGCCAAATAAATCACGGCTTTGCCGGCAGATATTAAATGCTCTAATAAATATTAATAAATAAAGAAATAAAATCAGTGAGCAACCAATAAAACCTAGCTCCTCCCCAGCTACTGTAAAAATAAAGTCTGTTTGCTGCTCTGGCACAAATCGACCACTAGTTTGAGGGCCTTCAAATAAGCCCTTACCGAAAATACCACCTGAACCAATTGTGATTCTAGATTGACGAAGCTGATAGCCAGTTGATTGTGGATCTGAGGTGGGATCAATAAATGATTGCAAACGGGCAACTTGATAATCTGAGACTGCACCAGTTTTCACCGCTGTAAAGCCACCAGCTACAGCAAGTAATAAAAGTCCAACTACCCAAATAGGTCTGGCACCAGATACGCCTATCATCGCCACAACCGCTGCTGAAATAATAAGAACAGTACCTAAATCAGGTTGTATAACAATTAATAAAACCGGAATTGCCGCAATTGCTAAAGCTTTAATAACATCTAGATCACTTGGATCCTTCTGTGCTTGATCACGATCTGATAGGACCATAGCAATACCAACAATGATGGCAATTTTGGCTAGTTCAGCCGGTTGTAATTGGAATCCACCCGGTAGTGAGATCCATGCACTCGAGTTATTTACCTCCTCACCGATACCTGGGATAAATACAGCGATTAATCCAATAATTGAGAGCAACCAAAGAATTGGTGCATAGGCGCGAAGTAATCGATAATCAATCAAGGTAGTTCCATAGGCAAGTAAGGCACCAATTAAAATATTTAGAATATGCCGCTTTAAGTAATACTCTGGATCTAAATTATTTGATCTAAACCACTCCCTAGTTGCTGCGTATACTAATAACGTTCCAATTGATAATAAGACGGCAACTGCTAGATTAAGTGTTAAATCAAAGCGCGAAACTGTTGATCGATT
>JAQCGQ010000120.1 GCA_027730465.1 Actinomycetota bacterium
GTGCGGCTAAGGCTTTTTCCATTTCAGCCTGCGTGATATCTATTAAATACATCTGCTGGGCAACTTTAAATAATTTTGGTAGATCATTACTTAATTGATCAAGTTTTACCTGACCTGAAACGAGTGAATCCTCTAGATCATGAACGCTATAAGCAACATCATCTGACCAATCCATAATCTGTGCTTCCATTGAGATTTCACCAGATTTAGCACCTTGGCGATACCAGTTAAATATCTCAAGATCATCTTCATAAACACCAAACTTCTTAGCGTCATCAACCCTGCTCCACGGATACTTAGTAGCAGCATCAAGGGATGCTCTAGTTAGATTTAAACCAATTGATTTTCCATCGGGTAAAACAGTTTTTGCTTCAAGCCTTATTAACAACCTTATACTTTGCGCATTTCCTTCAAAGCCACCACATGTTTGTGCTAACTGATTTAAAGCCTCTTCACCATTATGTCCAAAAGGTGGATGGCCGATATCGTGAGCAAGACAAGCACCTTCCATTAAATCAGGATCAGCGCCCAGTGCTGCTCCTAACTCTCTACCAACTTGAGCGCACTCAAGTGAGTGAGAAAGTCTTGTTCTTGGAAAATCAGTTGCCCATGGCACTGCCACCTGTGTTTTAGCAGCCAAGCGCCTTAATGCAAATGAATGAATAATTCTGGCGCGATCTCTAGCAAATTCAGTTCTACCACCACGCTTTGCTGGTTCATCTAAAAATCTTGCGCGATCTGCGCTGCTATAGCCAGAATGCTCGATAGCTTGCCTAATTACCATTTTCTAATCCTAGCGGGCTAAATTTAACTGCGATCACTTAATTTAATCCCAACTCTGCCAACAGTTACATATGCAAGAAGAGCGCCAGTTTCTCTTGCTAAATACTTAAAACTAGAGTTTTCAACAGCTGCTAAGCCACTTTTAACCGGTGAACAGGTGGGGATTAAATCTTGATCCTGTGCCATTTTAACTGCACGGAAACAATGGTAAGGATCAGTAACTATAACTACTGAGGATAGGTTAGATTTTTTCATTTGCGCTGCATATGTTTTTGTACTACTTAAAGTATCTCGCCCTTTTGCGATAGCTAAGATATTAGATTTTTTAATTCCATTACTTACTAGCCAATTTCTACTTGCCGCAGCCTCAGTTGTTCTGTCCCCTGGTGCACCCGCCCCGATTGTGTATATTCTGGGCGCAACTTTGTCGTTAAAAATAATTTTAGTTTGCTTAAGTCTGGCAAGTAAAACATCACTTGGACGGCCATCAAATTGAGCGGCCCCCATTACTAAAATCACATCAGACTTAACTGGCTCACTATTTCTTGCGCTATACCAAATACTTCCAGCAACGTAGAGTGGAATAGCTATTATTAATAAAAGTATGAATGAGATAACTCTTCTAATTAATCTAAATATAAACAATTACTTATCCACCAGAGATTGCATCATCAATTGAAATCGTGGCAAACTCATCTGGATCATCTAGCCAACCATCAGGTAGTTTTACTTGCCGCCCATGACTAGTTCTACCTCTTGGGCTATCGCCAATTTCTTGCGGATACGGCTGATCAACTATGTTAGAAAGTAATTGCTGCATATGTTCTAATGAATTGACCATGCCAAGGTTTGCTCTAATCTCTCGTGGAACTGAGAAGCCTTTTAAGTACCAAGCCATATGTTTTCTAATATCTCGCATAGCTCGATCTTCATTCTCAAAGTACTCAACTAGCAACTGGCCATGGCGCAACATAATCTGGCGAACTTCAAACAAAGTTGGATTTACTCGCTTATTTTCACCATTAATTGCGCTAACTAAATCAGCAAATAACCAGGGCCTTCCCAAACATCCTCGGCCAACAACTACGCCAGCACATCCTGTTTGCTCCATCATTGATGTCGCATCTCTTCCTGACCAAATATCACCATTACCAAGTACTGGCACACCAGTTGGCGCAAGATGCTCAACTAACTCTGTAATTTTATTCCAATCAGATCTGCCTTCATATAACTGCGCTGCAGTTCTAGCGTGAAGTGCTACCCAGGTAACACCTAAATCTGCTGCAGATTTTGCTGACTCTAAAAAAGTTTGATGATCAGAATCAATTCCAACTCGCATCTTTACCGTTACCGGTATTCCATACTTACTAGCTGCACTTACTGCTGATTCAACAATTGCTGAAAATAATCTGCGCTTATATGGCAGAGCTGCCCCGCCACCGCGGCGGGTAACTTTTGGAACCGGGCAACCAAAATTTAAATCAATATGATCAGCAAGGTTCTCACTCCCCAATAAATCAACTGCCTTACCTAACACAACTGGATCAACTGCATAAAGTTGAATAGATCTTGGACTCTCACCAACACCTGGCTTAATTAATCTGAAAGTTTCCTCGCGTCGCTCAATTAATGCCCGAGCAGTAACCATCTCTGAAACAAATAATCCAGCACCTTGTTCTCTGCATAATCTTCTAAAGGCGGCGTTGGTAATACCAGCCATTGGTGCTAGAACTACTGGAGTATTAAGTATTACCTCGTTATTTTCAAAGTTGCCATTGGAAATTGGCAGACGAAGAGGTTTAATCTGTGTTAACAATTAGCAACCTAATAATTTAGTAGCTAGAAAACTTTGGACTTGATCAATAGCTATTCGAGACTGTGCCATTGAATCGCGCTCACGAATTGTGACTGCTTGATCATCTAAACTTTCAAAATCAATAGTGATACAAAATGGTGTTCCGATCTCATCTTGCCTGCGATATCGCCGCCCAATTGCGCCAGCATCATCAAAATCAACATTCCAATGCTTACGAAGTGAATCTGCTAAATCTTTAGCCTTAGGTGATAAATCAGCATTTCTAGATAGCGGCAGCACACCAATTTTTACTGGTGCTAATCTGTAATCTAATTTCATCAGCGCCCGCTTTTCCATCTCACCCTTTGAGTTTGGCGCCTTATCCTCGGTGTATGCATCCATCATAAATGTAAGTGCGCATCTATCTACCCCAGCTGCTGGTTCAATTACATAAGGTGTCCAGCGTTCATTTTTTTCTTGATCAAACCAAGTTAGGTTTTCACCAGATGCTCTTGAGTGTGATTTCAAATCAAAATCAGTTCGATTAGCAATTCCCTCAAGCTCACCCCACTCAGTTCCTGCGAACTCAAACTTATATTCAATATCTGCGGTG
>JAQCGQ010000121.1 GCA_027730465.1 Actinomycetota bacterium
CTACAAGCAGATCCAGTAGAGCAAGCAATACCTTCTGCGTCTAATAACAGAAGTAGCCCTTCTGAATCTGTCTTAGGGAAGGTAATAGATAAAATCCCAGGCAGTGATTTCTCCTGATCACCATTTACTACAATATCTGACACATTTTTCTTAATAGTTTGAATTAACTCTTTTTTTAACTCTCTAACCTTTAATTCTCGCTCTGTCCTATTTTCTATTGCCTCCGTTGCAGCAGCTGTGAATGCAACAATACCTGGCGCATTAAATGTTCCACTTCTTATATCTCGCTCTTGCCCGCCGCCATGAAGAATTGGCTCTATATCTAATCCTTTTTCTAATATTAATGCTGCAACACCTAATGGTCCGCCAATTTTATGAGCGCTTATAGTTGCAGCTGTTAAACCCAATTTTTTAAAGGAAAGATCAACCTTGCCAAAGCTTTGCACACAATCTGAGTGAACTGGAATATCTCTAGCAATTTTTACAACCTGGGCAATATCTTGAATAGTTCCGACCTCATTATTAGAGTGCATAATTGAGATTAATGCGATCTGATCTTGGTATTTATCTACTGCACTAGATAACTCTGCTAAATCAATAAAACCTTGACGATCAACCTTAATTGCCACAATCTGGGCGCCCTCATGTTCGCCTAACCAATTAATTGGATCCATTACAGCATGATGTTCAAAGGTTGAGGTGATAATTACCTTCTTATTAGCTTTAGCACCTTTCCAAAATAATCCTTTAATCGCCAAATTATTTGCCTCAGTACCAGTTGCTGTAAAGATAATCTCACTCGCTGCGCAGCCAAATGCTTCTGCTAACTCCTCCCGAGCTGTCTCTAAATCTTTTCTAACAGATCTTCCGGCAGAGTGCAGGGATGAGGCATTACCAAGTTTTTTTACCTGTTTATTTAATGCAGTAAGTGAGGACTGAGCCATTGGTGTGGTGGCAGCATGATCAAAGTAGATACTCACTTGCTAAGTCTAAAGGTTGCCCCTGATACCAGCAGAATTACCCTTTACGAGCGATGATTTTATCTGTTGCCTGCGGAAGAACATTAAAGAGATCTCCAATTACTGCAAAATCTGCGATCTCAAGAATTGGAGCCTCTGGATCTTTATTAATTGCCACAATTGTCTTAGATGTTTGCATGCCAGCGCGATGTTGAATCGCTCCAGAGATTCCGGCTGCAACATAGAGTTGTGGTGAAACAGTTTTACCTGTTTGTCCCACTTGATGAGAGTGCGGATACCAACCAGCATCAGTTGCAGCACGGGACGCTCCAACAGCTGCGCCTAGCGCATCAGCTAATGCTTCAACCGGTTTGAAATCTCCATTTGTGCCACGTCCACCTGATACAACAACTGATGCTTCAGTTAAATCAGGACGCCCACCTTTAACAACCGGTGTTGCACTTGTAATAGTTGCAAGTTTTGATGAATCAGAGAGTGTTACCGCAAACTCCTCTATGGCAGCAGAGGATGTAGTTAATACTGGCTCAATTGAGTTAGAACGTAAAGTAATAATTGGTGTACCAGTTATAACGCTAGCATGAACCGTTGTTGAGCCACCAAATACAGATTGAGTAGTGATTAAATCCTTATCAACACCGATGGCATCAGTGATAATGCCTGAACCAGTTTTTACTGCAACACGTCCTGCTATCTCTTTACCTGAGGCTAATGAAGTAATTAGCACCGCACTTGGTTTCTTAGCGGAGATAATTTGAGCAAGGCCATCTGCAATCACAGCAGGACCATTCCTATCCCAATCACCACTTACCGTAATCACTTTATCAATTGAGAAAGTATTTAATTGACTAATGATCTCAGCTGGATTAGATGCAAAAACTACTGCAACAGATTCACCAATTGATTTGGCAAAGGTTGCAAGCTCACCAGTTGCTTTAGCAACTTTGCCAGCAGTGTGATCTACTAAAAATATTACGCTACTCATGCCAATCTCTTCTCAACTAGGAAATCAACTAATTTTTCCCCACCACTACCCTCATCAGTTAATTTAACTCCAGCTCCTCTTGCTGGCCTTGGAAGTGCATCTTTAACCGCACTCCAGGCAGCAGATGCGCCAACAGCTGTTGCTGCTAAGCCAGTATCTGAAAGTGTCATAGTAGTAATTACTTTTTTCTTTGCCGCCATGATTCCTTTAAATGATGGATACCTTGGCTCATTAATCTTTTCAACTACCGAAAGTACTGCTGGAAATTTTGCATTCATTACTTGATTACCAAACTCAGTTACTCGCTCAATTTCAACGCTGGCTGCTGCTGGATCAACCTTAACTTTGCCGGCAAAGGTTAATTGCGCCCAATTAAGTCGCTCTGCAATCATTGCAGGCACCACACTCATTCGAGCATCTGTGCTTTCAGTTCCACAAATTACTAAATCATAATTTCCTTTTTTAATTACCTCAGCTAAAACTAATGAGGTAGAAAGTGCATCAGAACCAGCTAGGGCTGGATCGCTAATAAGAATTGCATCATCTGCTCCCATTGAAAGCGCTTTTCTAATTGCCTCCGTTGCCCGCTCTGGCCCCATTGAAATTAAGGTAATGCTGTGACCACTTGCCTCACCGGCTTCTTTTGTTGGTGAGTTTGCCTCCACAATGCGAAGCCCTTCTTCAACTGCGTACTCATCTAAATCATTTAAAACCGCATCAACATTTGCTCGATCTAAAACACCATTTGCCATTTTTTTCTCAGCCCATGAATCAGGGACTTGTTTGATGCAGATAGCGATTTTCATGCTCATATATTACTCGGCGGTATAAGCCTTAACCTACTCTTTACCAACACTTAACCTCAGGTGCTCCTTGAGGCTTTCTAAATTACGCACCCTACTCATATGAGAGTAGCCATTGTCACAGAGTCTTTTCTCCCCAACATTAATGGCGTTACCAACTCAGTTCTTCGCACCATGGAACAACTCTCAAACTCAGGTGATCAAGTACTAGTTATTGCTCCTGCAGCAGCTAATACTGAGGCGGCAAATTTAATTCGATCACTAGCTTCAAAATTCATGCCCTTAGCTTATCCACTCTTACTTACCGTATCTAACATTGGACTTGCGAGTGCAATCCGGTATGGCTCAAGTTCAAGATCCCAACTAATACCCAGTGCGTTCTCAAGATTCACTTGTAGTTTTTCATAACTTAAAGAGTTTTTTAA
>JAQCGQ010000122.1 GCA_027730465.1 Actinomycetota bacterium
TAATGCACCGTTTTTAGTATTAGCAGACGCCAATGTTGATGAAGCAGTATCTGGCGCCATGCTAGCTAAGATGCGAAATGGTGGCGCTGCCTGTACGGCAGCAAATAGATTTTATGTGGCTAGTGAGATTGCAGATGAGTTCACAACCAAGTTATCCAAAGCAATGAGTGAGTTAAATATGGCATCTGGCATTACAACCGGGGCCCAGCTTGGGGCAAGTGTTTCAGTTAAAGAGCGAGATAAGATCGCATCTTTGGTCGAAAATTCAATCTCAAATGGCGCGCAAATTAAAACCGGTGGTAAAACTCCAGATGGGGCAGGCGCCTTTTATCCAGCAACAGTATTAACTGTTAATAAAGATAACCCAATCTTAAAAGAAGAGATCTTTGGCCCAGTTGCACCAATTGTGATTACAAATAGTGATGAAGAGGCGATAGATCTTGCAAATGCAACTGAGTTTGGCTTAATTGCTTATGTTTATTCAAGCGATTTGAAGCGAGCAATCAGAACAGCAGAGGCGTTGGAATCTGGCATGGTGGCAATAAATAAAGGCGTGATCTCAGATCCTGCCGCCCCATTTGGTGGGGTTAAACAATCAGGTCTTGGCCGTGAAGGCGGTTTTGCCGGGATTGAGGAATTCTTAGAGACTAAATATATTGGCGTTGAGATTTAGATTATTTCTTTTTTGATTTAAACCATTCGATAGTCTCTAGAAGAGAATCTTCAAAGTTTTTAACAGATATCTCTGAATATAGTGAATTAATTAATTTTGGATCATTTTTTGAGTGAAGAATATCCCCACTTCGAGTTTGTGAGTACCTTACTTCTAAGTTTGGAAAGCTCTTTTTCAAAATTGTAATTACTTGATTTAGTGAAATATTATTTCCGTAAGCAAGATTAACTGGCTCAGGGTGCAAAACTTTATTAGAGATACAACTAGAGATAATCTTTACTACAGTTCCAACATAGGTGAAATCCCTTGTTTGTTCACCATCTCCAAATATTTCAATTTCCTCACCTTGTAAGCATTTATTAATCCATTTAGGTAGTACTGCAGCATATTCATGGTCAGGTCGTTGCCAGGGACCAAAGATATTGAAAAACCTAAAAACAGATACAGGTAGGTCATAACTTTTTGCATATGCCAGTGATAGTGCTTCACCACTTAGTTTTGAGGCAGCATAAGGCGTCATTGGTCTTAAAATCATTTCCTCATTTTTTGGCAACGTTTTGTTAGAACCGTAAACCGATGAAGATGAGCTAAAAATATAGTGTGAGCCATTCTGTCTAGCAGCCTCTAATACATTGAGTGTTCCTGTCGAATTAACATCGTGAGTGGCAATTGGATTTTTAATTGACCTCGGAACAGAACCTCTTGCACCTAAATGGACTACAACCTCACAATCCTTGATTACTTCCTTAATTTGATTTATATCTGTAATGCTTTGATTGATAAATTCAGCTCCTACTGGAATATTCTCCTTCAGCCCTGTCGAAAGGTCATCGATGATTTTTACATCGTAGTCACTTTCTAATAAATCAAGAGCTAAATTGGTACCAACAAAACCGGCACCGCCAGTTATCAAAACTTTCATGTGCATAAATCCATTTTGTTAGATAGTAGTGAGAAAGTTACTTGTATTTAGACTTAACTTTAAACCCTTTGGGGCACTTTGGATTTACTCTACTTACCTTCTTTGTTTTTTTGCCCTTAACACAAGTAATAGTTTTCTTAGTCGAAGCTACTGTTCCTGCAATCATCACAGTAGCAGTTGCTGAAATTGGTGCAATAGTTGGTGTTCCGGGTTGGGTAGCAGTAACAGAGCAATTGCCACTTTTCAGCAGATTCAGGGTCGAACCTGTGATTGAACAACTATCAGGAGTGGAAGTTGTATAGAGAACTGACCCACCACTAGAGGCAGTTGCAGAGAGTGCAACTGTTTTACTTGAAAGATTTGCCGATGTCGGCAATGAGAAAGAAATTGTTTGGGGATCTCTAGTTACCTCAAAGGAGACCCTATATAAATCAGAGGCTAAATAGGAAGTAGTAGCTTCGCTTTGATACGTAAGGGTACAAGTTCCACCTCCTACAATCTGGACATAGAATCCAGCTGCAATACATACAGTCGGCGTTGTTGATTGAGGGAAAATCCAGGTTCCAGATGGTGAGTAAACTCTGAATATTTCTACTAGTTTAGGAAGATTCTTTGAGGTTTGACTAGCGATTATTCCTACAATTAATTCAGGTTTACTTCTTGCTGCAGTAATTGTTACATTCTGTGTAACCTCTTTTAATGCATAATCTTTTGTCTTTAATGTTGAAACTTTAAAGGTGCAATTACCAGTTGCTATTAACTTTAATTCTTTGCCATCAGTTGAACAAATGATTGGAGTGGATGTAGTTACTACAAGCGGCAGGGAAGAAACCCTAGACTCAAAGTATTTACTTGGAGTATATGTCTCCCCAACCCTCCAAATCGGTGGGTTATTGTTGTTATAAACAGATGGATTGCTATATACAATTCCTAGGGTTGTGTTATGTGTTGGTCCAACAAATGTGTCATAAACTAGATTTAATTCACCATTATTTCTAATTAGGAGCGCACTCTCTGCGCCAACTAAATCTCGTAACTTACTTGGGGTAATAACTCCTGTGCCATACTCATACCCAGCAGATGAGTTATTGGAAACCTCTGCAACACTGACTGTGTATGCACCATTATTTATATTTTGCGGGATGGTAATAGTTCCCTTAAAAGTTACCTTACTTAGAGATGAATTAACTGGTGAATCAGTTCTGATTAGGTTGGTTGCAAGTGTGCTACCAAATGGTCCAGTAAGGCTAACTTGCGTGATTATATTTCTAATTCCAGCTGGGTGAGAAACTACTAATTCAAATGCAACATTGGTGTTAGCAGAGATTAACTCAACCTCATTTGGTGTAAAGGTAAAGGATTCAACTACCGGCTTTACATTCGCATAACTTGCGGTAATTGGCATAAGCCCTGTGATTAGTAATGCTGCAATGAGTGCTGATTTAATCTTCATATCTCCCCTTATTTCTTTAATAACTAACCTTATCGGGCTGGCATTAAATAATTGCTGTGTTTTGGCGGAGGATGAGGGATTTGAACCCTCGGTAGGTTGCCCTACACACGCTTTCCAAGCGTGCGCACTCG
>JAQCGQ010000123.1 GCA_027730465.1 Actinomycetota bacterium
TTGTGAATAGTAGATAACTTGATCACTTGCGGTAATAACAATTGACTCAGCATCAATAGCTTGGAGTAGGTCAAAACTTTGCGTGGATAAATCACTTTGGATTTTAGAGTTGGCGGTATCACTTTCCTGCCTTTGATTAAACCGCCAGATCACCCCCTTATGGTATGAGTTAGTTGCGTATCTGGTTAACCAGATCTGCGAAATAACTGTGGATACCCTCAGTTTTAACCAGTTATTAAAGACCTGTTCACTCACCTCCCCGCACGAGCGGGCATTTCCCATTACGGTTAGCCAATGCGTGAGCAATTTCAAGAGGAGTTAAATTCAGTCTCTGCCACATTGGTGGCGATGGCTGCCTTAGTTAAGACCGCTATGGAAAATGCCACCACCGCACTACTTACCGCTGACTTAGCTCTAGCCGAGCGAGTAATTGCTGAAGATTTAGTAGTTGATGAGATTCAACATGAGTTAGATTCTAGAACAATAAATTTAATCGCTCGCCAAGGCCCGGTTGCTTCTGATCTTCGCACTTTAGTAACTTCACTTCGCATGAGCGCTGACCTTGAGCGCATGGGAGATTTAGCCCACCACATCGCAAAGTCAGCTCGAATGCGTTACCCAGCAACTGCTGTGCCACCTGAATTATCTTTAACAATTGAGGAGATGGGACGAGTTTGCGTTCAAATTATTTCTAAAATGGCAACAGTTGTTGAAAATAAAGATATTGATAAGGCACTTGAGCTTGAAAAAGATGATGATGCAATTGACGCACTTCATCGCAAGATTATTCAAACCCTACTTGATCCAAATTGGAAGCATGGTGTTGAAACCGCTATCGATTTGACCTTACTTGGTAGGTATTATGAGCGATGTGCTGATCACGCTGTTTCAATTGCGCGCAGAGTTTATTTTCTAGTTACAGGCACCTACGCAAACGATAAAGCGTAAAGGTTTTTACTTCTTACCTTGATTTGCAACCGCTTCAATTGCAGCCTTTGCTGCCACAGGGTCTAAATACCTACCACCCTTAGTAATCGGCGCAAAGCTTTCATTTAACTCATACAAAAGCGGAATTCCAGTTGGGATATTAACGCCGGCAATATCAGTATCAGAGATGTTATCTAAGTACTTAACAATTGCTCTAATTGAATTACCGTGGGCTGTAATTAGAACTACTTTGCCACTTTTTAAATCATTATTTATCTCATTAGTAAGGTAGTGGATAACACGCGTGACTACATCTTTTAAACACTCTGTCTTAGGAAGTGACTCACCAAGGTTTGCATACTTAGGATCATTTTTTTGTGAGTACTGATCATCATCTGCAATAGGAGGAGGGGGTGTATCAAAGGATCTACGCCATAATTGAAATTGTTCCGCCCCGTACTCCTTTAAAGTTGCGGCTTTATCTTTTCCTTGCAGCGCTCCGTAATGTCGCTCATTAAGCCTCCAGCTTCGCTTAATTGGAATACCCACTATGCCAGCACTAGCCAGCGCGATATCTGCAGTATTAATCGCTCTAGTTAAAAGGGATGCGTGAAGAACATCTGGTAATAAGTTTGCTTCTTTTAATAACTGCCCACCGCGCGTTGCCTCAGCCCTTCCCTTATCAGAGAGTTCAACATCAACCCAGCCAGTAAAGAGATTTTTTGCATTCCATTCACTTTCACCATGGCGCAAAAGGATTAGTTTGTAACTCATAGTGTTTATCCTTTCACACTCTTTTGATTTAGATAAATCATCAGATCAAATGCTCAAATGCTTTTAGATTGGCTAGTGATTCACCGCGGCTAACTCGCCAGGCCCACTCACGCCTTATGGCGGAAGAAAAACCTAACTCAAGTAATGGATTAAAGGATGAGTCAGCGTATTGCAGTACGGCGCCTAGTATGCGATCTATCTCTTGCTCATTAACAGCTTTAAGTGGCAGCCTGCCTACTAAATAGATATCACCTAACTCATTAATAGCAAATGCGATTGAATACATACTGGCATTTTTATTAAGTAAATACTCATAAACCTTCTCTTTATTCTCATCAGGTTTTCTAATCACAAAGGCGTTAATACTTAGGGAGTGATCACCAATGATTAGGGCGCAATGTGTTTGCTGTTTTGCCTCACCTGGCAGGGTTATTAGATAGGTATTCTCATCCTTTTGCTCATAATTTAAATCATGACTTGCTAGAAAATCATCAATTACAGCTGCTGGCTCAAGCATCGCCGGCTAGCCGTAGTTTTGATTTAGTTTGTTTAGATAACGCCCAGTCATAAACATCTAATGTTTTTCTTGCCGTATTTTCCCAGCCAAAGTGGTTGGCATGCTCAATGGCTCCCATTGATAAAAGTAATCTCCTGGCAGGCTCTGCAATTAATCTTGAGATAACCGCACTCCAAGCCTTTGGATCATGACCATCTACAAGAGAGCCTGAAATACCATCAGAGACTGCAGTTCGAAGCCCGCCAATTGCAGTTGCAACAACTGGTATGCCACAAGCTTGTGCTTCAAGAGCAACTAAGCCAAATGATTCTGAGTAACTTGGCACGCATACTAAATCACTTGCTCTATACCAATCAGGCAGAAGATCACGTGATACAGGATCTATAAAGTGAATAACATCTTCAATTTTTAAAAACTTTGCAAGTGTTTTTAATTTCTCAAGCTCATTAACACTTCCGGAGGCACCACCCATAATTACCACACCAAGTTTTGCCCGCAAATACGGTGAGTGAGAGATCATCTCAGCAGTCGCCCTAAGCAATACATCAGGTCCTTTATGGGGCTGAATTCGACCAACAAAGGTAATTAGGATGGCATCCGGTGCTATGTTTAATTTAACCCGAGCATCCTGCTTGCCAGTTCCAGGTGAGAATTTTTCTAAATCAACACCTGGGGTAACTACAAAGACATTATCTGGGCAAGCATCATAAAGTGATACCAATGATGCAGCCTCTGCATCTGTGTTTGCAATTAAGCCAGTAGCTGCTTTAACAACTTGTTCTTCACCTATTGCTCTGGTTTGTGGCTCAGGTTTTTCATCAACTGCAAGATTTAAGTTTTTAACCTTAGCAGTGGTGTGCATGGTGTGAATTAATGGAATTCCTGTTCGCTCACTAATCATCCAACCTAATTGGCCTGAGATCCAGTAATGTGAATGAAGAATTGAGTAGTAATCATT
>JAQCGQ010000124.1 GCA_027730465.1 Actinomycetota bacterium
GAACCTATTAACTGCTTCAGTATCTGGCGGTAAAGCAATGCTAGGAAATCTTGGTGTAACCGTGCCATCAACTGCTGGAACATCTGTAACGGTTGGTATCAGGCCAGAAGGTTTAGTGCCAGTATCAACGGGGCTTGAAGTTGCTGTTGAAGTTGTTGAAGAGCTTGGCTTTGATGCTTATGTTTATGGCAAACCAGTTGATAAAGCGCTTAAGTTTGCTAACACTACAGAGGAGCTTGGTCAGGTAATTATTAGATGGGATCCAAAGAATCCACCTAAGGCTGGGCAAACTGTAACTGTTGGTGCTAATCCTGATGTAGTTCATTTATTTGATGCTGTCTCTGGTAAGCGTTTAAATTAAGTAAAAATTAAAGAGCCCCACTTAATCTTAAGTGGGGCTCTTTGTTTTAAGTGTTAAACCATTTCTTTCTTTAAATTATCATCAATTGCAGCTAAAAACTCTTGGGTATTTAGCCAAGGTGCATCTTTACTAATTAGCAAGGCTAGATCTTTTGTCATTTTCCCACTCTCAACTGTTTGAATACATACTCGCTCAAGAGTCTTTGCAAACTCAGCTACCTTAGGAGTGTTATCTAATTTAGCGCGGTGGGCCAGCCCTTGTGTCCAAGCGAATATTGATGCAATTGGATTTGTTGAAGTTGCCTTACCCGCTTTGTGATCGCGATAGTGGCGAGTAACTGTGCCGTGAGCTGCCTCTGCCTCAACTGTTTTTCCATCTGGTGTCATAAGTACTGATGTCATAAGGCCAAGTGAGCCATAGCCTTGGGCAACAGTGTCAGATTGAACATCTCCATCATAATTCTTACATGCCCAGATATAGCCGCCCTCCCAACGCAGTGATGTTGCCACCATGTCATCTATTAAGCGGTGATCATACTCAAGATTATTTTTAGCAAACTCAGCCTTAAACTCCTTTTCAAAAACTTCAGCGAAGATATCTTTAAAACGACCATCATAAGCTTTTAAGATTGTATTTTTTGTTGAGAGAAATACCGGATATTTTCTAATTAATCCATAGTTAAATGAGGCTCTTGCAAAATCACGAATTGAATCATCTAAGTTATACATCGCCATGGCAACACCAGAGGACGGAAAATCAAAAACGTTAAACTCCATTGGTTTTGAACCATCTTCTGGAGTGAATGTGACTGTTAGTTTTCCAGCACTTGGTACCCGAAAATCAGTTGCTTTATATTGATCACCGTAGGCATGGCGGCCAATTACAATTGGCTTGTTCCAATGAGGAATTAATCTTGGAACGTTTTTAATGATAATTGGTTCACGGAAAATTACTCCACCTAAAATATTACGGATTGTTCCATTAGGTGATTTCCACATTTTCTTTAACTTAAATTCTTCAACTCTTGCCTCATCAGGAGTAATAGTTGCGCACTTAACACCAACGCTATGCTTTTGAATTGCATGCGCTGAGTCAATTGTTACTTGATCATCAGTTTTATCCCGGTACTCAATACCAAGATCGTAGTACTCAAGATTTATATCAAGGTATGGCAAGATCAAGGAATCTTTAATAAATGACCAAATAATTCTGGTCATTTCATCACCATCTAATTCGACAACGGTGCCGGTTACTTTGATCTTATTCATATCCTTATTATCCTTTATAAATCTTTAACATCTGCTTGTTTAGTGCGAACTGCCTCAGCGGCAACTTTTAATGAGGCTAATTCATCGGCAGTTAAGTTAGTTTCAACAACTTTATTTACACCATGTTTGCCGATCTGGGCTTCAACTCCTAGATAAACACCATTAATTCCATACTCACCGTTAACCCAAGCACATACTGGCATTACTTCATTTGAATCAGTAATTACTGCTCTTGCCATTCGAGCGGCTGCTGCAGATGGTGCGTAGTAAGCCGAACCTGTTTTAAGCAATGCCACAATCTCAGCTCCACCATTTCGAGTTTTATCAACTAAATCTGCAATATCAACAGTAGATAAGACATCAGATAATGCTTTGCCATTTACAGTACAGCGGCTTGGCACTGGCACCATAGTTTCACCGTGTGAACCCAGTGTTAATGTTTTAACGCCTGAGATATCTACACCACATTTTTCAGCAACAAAATTAGTAAACCTGGCAGTATCTAGCATGCCAGCTTGGCCAATTACTTTGTTATAGGAAAACTTTGTGGCCAACTGTGTAAGGGCGGTCATCTCATCAAGTGGATTTGAAACCACGATAATCACAGAGTTAGGTGAGTATTTTGCAAGATTTTCTGCAACTCCTCTAACAATTCCCGCATTAACACCGATTAAATCCATTCGGCTCATACCAGACTTTCTAGGAAGGCCAGCAGTTATTACTACTACATCTGAGTTAGCAGTTTTCTCATAGCCACCGCCATCTGCCGTGGTAGTTGCACCAACTACTTTAGTTTCAAAATTTTCAATTGATCTGGACTGATTGATATCTAAGGCTAAGCCTTCAGATTTTCCTTCGACAATATCTGTTAAAACGACAGTTTCAAAAATGTCGTATTCAGCAAGCCTGAGTGCAGTAGTTGATCCATAGAAGCCGGCGCCAACGACAGTTACTTTTCCTGATCTGCTCATTTAATCCTTTCAGGGTGCGTGGCTAATATTACTGATTGCTGCTAATAGTTCTAAATCGGTGATTTATCTAGCGTTCGGCAGGGATAGAGCCAAGATAAATAACATAACGCAGATCATAATCGGTAAAATTAGTTCAATTTTCCGCTTAACTTTAAGTTGAGAGTACCTAGCCAATACAAATGCATTAGCACCAAGGGATAAAATAATTGAACCTGTTCTAACTGCTCCACTAATTGAAACGATTAGGCCAATCACTACCACTGCAAGTGAAAAACGGCGGATTTGATCTAGTGTGAAATCCTCTTTCATTACTTTGCTAACTCAAGCAGATTACTTAACAACATAGATCTTGTCATCGGTCCGACCCCACCTGGTGTTGGTGTGAAATAAGCTGCAACCTGTGCAACTGCTGGGTCGACATCACCTAGTAGATTGCCATCTACTCTAGTTATACCAACATCAATTACAGCACAGCCGGGCTTAATCATATTTGGCTTAATAAAATGCGCTACTCCAATGGCTGCAACTACTACATCTGCTTCTTTAATTAAATTAATTAAG
>JAQCGQ010000125.1 GCA_027730465.1 Actinomycetota bacterium
TTTACAATCTCAGGGCCAACACAATAACCTATTGCTTCTTCATAACCATAAGCAAGATTTGAAACTTTTGATATCCACTTAAATCCTGTCAGAGTTTCTTCAAATCTTATTCCATGCTTCTTCGCAATTTTTGAGAGGAGTGTAGAAGAAACAAGTGAGTTAGCTACCGACTTACCAGTTAGCTTTCTGCTTTCAATCAGGTACTTACCAAGAATTACACCAACCTCATCACCACGTAACATTCGCCAGTTTTGATTCTCATCACTGATTGCAATTGCGCACCTATCGGCATCTGGGTCATTGGCAATAACTAGATCCGCATCGTGTTTTTTAGCGTATTTAATTGCTAGATCCATAACGCCATTCTCTTCTGGATTCGGAAAAGGAGTAGTTGGAAAATCTGGGTCTGGCTGAGCCTGCTCGGTGACAAGTATTGGTTTAGAAATCTTAGCTTTTTCAAATACATTAACTAAGGTTTTCGTACCAACACCATGAAGTGCGGTGTACACAATTTTAAGATTATTGGCTGTTGTTGCTAGTTTTGCTGTAGCCGAAATGTAATCGGAAATAATTTCTTCATTAACTACCTCATATTTTGATGACCTTACAGGCGATAAATCTGCCTTCATAATTAGATCAGATATTTCTCTATCGACAGGGGAAATAATTTGGGATCCACGATATTGAACCCCACCAATACTTGCACCTAAGTAAACTTTATAACCATTATCTATGGCTGGATTATGGCTAGCTGTCACCATAATTCCAACATTTGCATTTAATTTATTAACAGCAAAAGCTAATACTGGAGTTGGTATTTCTTGTGGAAATAGGTAAGTCTTTATACCGGCGCCAGCGAAAATCTCTGCACTATCTTTAGCAAAATCAGCTGATCTATGACGGGCATCTCTGCCAACTACCACAGTTGCTAAGTTATTTTCTTTCATAAATGTAACTATTGCTGCTGCGGTCCGACTAACAACAGCTCTATTCATACCAGAGGGACCAGGAGATATTGGACCCCGTAAGCCTGCTGTGCCAAATTGTAGAAAGCCGTTAAAGCAACGATTTAATTCAAGTTCATTACCTTCAGATAACCACTTACTTAACTGTTCTGCCGTGCCAGTATCCGGATCATTTTTGATCCAATCTTTCACTTCGCTTCTTAGTTGATCTGAGATCACAACTTAGGCAATACCTTTGCTAAAAGATTACCCATCCTGTCTGCAGCAGCCTTTCCAGCTGCAATGACCTCTGCATGGTTTAATTTTTCACCAGTAACACCTGCAGCAGCATTAGTTACTAAAGATATTGCAAGAATCTGTGCTCCGAGTGCGTGAGCAGCAATTGCCTCTGGCACCGTTGACATACCAACTAGATCTGCTCCCATTGTGCGCATCATCTTAATTTCAGCAGGAGTTTCATATGATGGTCCGCGCCAATGAGCATAAACACCCTCAGCCAACGATGGGTCCTCAACCTTTACGATTTCACGAAGCTTTTTGCTATACAAATCCGTTAAGTCAACAAAATCTGCCCCAATTAGAGGCGATGCAGCGGTAAGAGATATGTGGTCTCTAATTAGTACTGGTTGACCCACTTTATAATCAGTGTTTATTCCACCACATGCGTTTGTTAAAACAATAGTTCTACATCCAGCCTTAACCGCAGTTCTAACCGCATGCGCTACTGGCTCCATACCTAACCCCTCATAAAAATGAGTTCTACCTAAAAAAACAAGAGCATTAACAGAGTTACCTAATTTATATGATCTTACTTTTCCACCATGACCTTTAACTGTTGGTTCTGGAAACCCTGGTAGATCAGTTATAGCAAATTCATGAGTTGGTTTTCCTAATGCATCAGCAGCAGAAATCCAACCAGAGCCCATTACTAGAGCAACATCATGCTTTTTTTGACCAGTAATTTTTGCAATCTCTTTTGCTGCTTTTTCTGCAGTACCAATTGGGTCTTTATAAAGTTTGCTCATGTGAGAAACTTATCCTAAATACTACTTATTTTTTAAATCAGGCCAGCTATATCCAAGAGTAATAATCATCTTGCGTAATAAAGGCAGGGATAAGCCAATAATCCCACTAGGGTCACCTTCAATATTTGTAATAAATGGTGCACTTAGACCATCTAATGTAAAACCACCTGCCACATTTAAAGGCTCACCAGAATCAACATAATCTAATATTTCTGCATCACTCATCCGCGCAAACTCAACTTTTGCAGTTGATCTCTCACTTAATTCAATTCCTTGTTTTAAATCAATTAAGCAATGCCCAGTATGAAGGTATCCAGATTTTCCACTTAGTTGTTTACACCTAGTAATTGCATTTTCCTTATTACCTGGCTTACCAAGTGATTTACCTTCAAACTCAAATGTCGAATCACACCCAAGAATGAGTGAATTATCTGGAGCATTATTTTTTACAGTATGTGCTTTAAGAATTGCAAGTGCTATAACTAACTCAGAAGGTGATAGTGAGTCAAACTCTTTTGCCTCCTCATCTACCCCACTTACTAATACAGTTGGTTTAATTCCAGCACTTTCTAGCAGACGTAACCGCGATGGAGAGGATGAGGCGAGAATTAATTTGATCATATGCGGGTAACCTTATTACATGACATTCCCAACCGTTGGTATTATCGCTAGCCACCTAGTACGGGGAATTTACGAGTTTGAAGCACTAAAACTAGGGATACAAGTTAACTTTAAATCTGAAAAGCGTTCAGTTGAGGAGCTAATCGATTTTTCCCAAGGCTGCGATCTTATCTGCGTTGATCCAAAAATAATTTCATCGGCCTCAATTAAGACAGTTGAAAAAGCAGGAATAAAGGTTTATCCATCTACAAATACTCTAGAACAATTTCAAAAAATAAGTACTAGTGAAAATAATGGTGAGCGTCTATCAATTTTAGTTTCAAGGTCAGCACATCTTCAGGTCTCTACTTGGTCAATTACCTTAATTACAGATAATTTAACAATTACACCAGCACCCGGTATGAATTTTGAGCAATCACAAGACATTCAATTATCTGCTCTTAAATTAGCTGATGAAATTGGTCTAATCGGAGCTGTTGAACTAATAGTTGATGCAAATGATTATAAGAAATTGTTAGATGTTAATTGGTTAGC
>JAQCGQ010000126.1 GCA_027730465.1 Actinomycetota bacterium
TCACCACTGCTTGCCGTAACTAGAGCTGTTTTAATTCCTAAATCCTTACATTCTTTAAGAAGCTCTAGTGCGTTTGGAATAAGTTCTAATTCATTTGCAATTTTCCCTTTCATGACTTGATGGAGCCGCTGAATGAAATATCCATACGGTTTAATATTTTTACTTCTTTCTTGCATATATAACTCTGTCCGCTCAGCAGGCCCGCCTAAACAATTTATTTGATCTTGTTGATCCCAAACACAGCCCACCTCGGCCATTATCTCTATTTCGGCTTTTAACCAAAGTGGCTCTGAGTCAATTAGAGTGCCATCCATATCAAAAAGAATTGCGCCATCGACATTAACTACTGCTTCTGAAAGTGCAGAAGAAAATGAGTTCATTTACCCTACTTTACCTTAACAATCTGTTAATAAAATCTATAATTACAGTGCTAAACCCAACAAAGAATCGATTGCTCTAGACACTTGACCTGCTTTATTGAAAGTTTCATCTGTTTGGGACTTTTTTGCCCATAAAACTAATCTATTTAAAGCTGAAGGAGTATCAAGATTATTCGAAAGGTCAGCTATCAAATCATTAATTAGTTGATCTGAATCTGCAACCTCACTTCTCGATAAAGCAGCACGAAGTAGATCCACATCAGCCTGAGCTTCCTTTAATAACTCACTACTATATTGACGATCCACTTGATAATGCTCAGAAAGTAAAGCCCATCTGATTACCATTGGGTCAACTTTATTCTCTAGCAACTTAGAAACAAAAACCAAATTACCTTTAGACTTACTCATCTTTTCGCCATCTAAACCAATCATCCCAGAGTGCACATAAAGGCAAGCAAACTTACGACCAAGTGCAGCATTAACAATTTTTGCACTCATATAATGATGTGGAAATGCTAAGTCAGAACCGCCACCTTGCAAATCAATTATTGGATCACTAATAGAGTTATCAAGATGACCGCAAGCTATTGCGGTGCATTCAACATGCCAACCGGGTCTACCGAAACCAAAACTACTTGGCCAGCCCGGATCACC
Source organism: Actinomycetota bacterium (assembly GCA_027730465.1). Taxonomy (GTDB): domain Bacteria; phylum Actinomycetota; class Actinomycetes; order Nanopelagicales; family Nanopelagicaceae; genus Nanopelagicus. The sequence goes on from JAQCGQ010000126.1 coordinate 1,035, forward strand.
ATCCCGATTTGCTTGCCAAATTACTGGATCAAGTGGGTGCTTTTTACCTGCACGCTCTGGATCACCTCCGCACTCTTTGAAGATAGAGACTGCCTCATTAACGCTTATTGGAAGGTCATTTAAAAAATCTCCCACAGAAAAGTAGTAGTCCTTATCTAATTTATATAAAAAGCCGCGGTCTGATAACAGCGTTATAAATTTTTCAATTAACGAAAAGGATTCAGTAACTTTGACTAAAGATTTAGGCGGGATAATTCTTAGGGCAGACATATCAGATTTAAATAGTTCAACTTGCTCAGATGCTAAAGCTTGCCAATTCAAGGTATCTCGCTTAGCTCGTTCTAGTAACGGATCATCTATATCCGTTACATTCTCAATAAAATTGACTTCATGCTTCGATAAAATTTGGTATCTATTTATAAGATCAAATGCTAAATATGTGGCGGCATGTCCTAGATGAGTAGAATCATAAGGTGTTATTCCACAGACATAAATTGAAAAATTCTTAAACCTAGAAGCTTTAACTAAACCAGCATTACTATCGCAGAGGATTAATTCGGGAAACTTGAAATTATCTAAAGGTGGCAGATAAGCCTGTGGCCAAATGTTCATAGTTAATTTTCCCCTATACCGGCGGCCATGGGATTGCGGGCCAAAGCTGGCTTGGCTCTGGAAATACACCATTTAAAAGAAGTGTCCTAACCCGTTGGCGAAGTGCAGAAATCTCATCCGTAGTTAAATACTCTTTTAATAATTGCTCAAGATCTAACGATTGGACCTGATTAAGTTGATCAATTTCTTTATCATCTAGTGGTGAAGAAGAAAACTGCCAGATAACTGTTCGTAATTTATTCTCAACATGAAATGCAACTCCATGATCACAACCCTTTAGTTTCCCTGTTGCATCTACCAGTAGATGTCCGAACTTGCGATCTGTATTATTAATTACTGCGTCAAATAACGCTAGCTCTCGAAGTTGTTGATCATTGCTTTGCCCAAACTCGACAACATTTATTGTTTCATCTACCGTAATCCACTCCTGAACCATGCCAAGTCCAAACGGACCATCTCTTAATGTGGTAAATGGAACTAAATTAAAGCCACCAAATTCACTTAACAAGAAAGCTGAGTACTCACGATTTGCGAGATTTCCGTCTGGAAAATCCCAAAGTGGGCGCTCTCCGGCTATTGGCTTATAGATTACCTGAAGGGTTGGGTCCGACCCTTTAATTTTTGCCAACAGTGTTGCATTTGAAGCATCAACTAACCTAACTATAACGACAATTTCACCAGATGAAATATGTTCACTTTTAGTTATCATCTGCGATACCCATTAGCCCTAGGACATAGGTGCCCGAGAGCATCTATTGGTAAACCACAAAATGGGCAAGCAGGCCGTCCAGCACTAACAATAGTTTTAGCGCGCTCACAAAAACCTTTTACTTGATCTAGTTTTAGTGTGGCAATAATCAAATCTGGCCCAAAATCTAGATCATCTAAGATTAAATCATCGTCTTGAGATATGGCTTGAATATTTACAATTACAAAATTATTTTCCCAAGTAATGCTAATTACTCCTACTTTAAAATCTTCATCAATCGGCAATTCCATTGGTAATGTGTCATCAACTGCTACCGTCGAAAGATCTGTAACTGAAGCTAGCTTTCCTCGCCGAAGTTCCTTTATTAAGTCCTCAAAACGTTGAGTTAGGGCTATCACTTGGCTCTTTTCAAGTGTGACCGAATTAATTCCAGTATCTGATTTAACCTGAATAAAAAACTGACGTTCCCCAGGTTCTCCTATTGCACTAACAATAAAGCGAGAAGCTGGTTCGTGGCGATAGATAATTCTAGGCATTTACCTGCGCCACCATTTTGTGGAAGCAGAAAGAGAGTTTTCGCCACCTAATTGGTTCTGTTTAAATTTTTTTACCAAACTAGATGAAAGTACAAAGTTAGTTTGTAAAATAGTTGCGGCTTTTTTTTCTAAACTAAAAACCGAAAGTGAGGCCGGTTCTACGACAAATCTTTGAAAGCGATCAATTGGTAAGCCAAGAACGCTAGTTA
>JAQCGQ010000127.1 GCA_027730465.1 Actinomycetota bacterium
CAATTACTGGAAATTGCAAAGAAATTTGCTTACAAGAATCCGGACCAGGATCCAATAAATTATGCTCTGGACCAATTGAAGCTCCTAGTGAGGTTACAATCTCTTCACGGATTGCATCTAAAGGTGGGTTTGTTACTTGAGCAAATAGTTGCGCAAAGTAATCAAATAACAGGCGGGGTTTGGTAGAGAGGGCAGCAATTGGTGTGTCGTTACCCATTGAACCAAGTGGTTCTGCGCCATTTTTTGCCATTGGTGTAATAATCATTCGAATTTCTTCTTCGGTATAACCAAAGGCTCGCTGCCTTCTAAGAACTGAAGAGTGTGGGTAAACAATGTGCTCCCTAGCAGGTAAATCACTTAGTCGTACTAAGCCAGCACTTAGCCACTTAGAGTAAGGAGCTGCGGTTGCAAGTGTTTCTTTGATTTCATCATCTTCAATAATTCGACCTTCTTGAATATCTACTAAAAACATCTTTCCGGGTTGAAGTCTTCCTTTTCGGATAATTTTTTCAGGTGGAAAATCAAGCACACCGACTTCACTAGCAAGTACAACTAATCCGTCATCTGTCACCCAAAACCTTGATGGCCGTAAACCATTTCGATCAAGCACAGCGCCTACTTGTTTGCCATCGGTGAAAGTAACGCAGGCAGGTCCATCCCATGGCTCCATTAGCGCAGAATGAAATGCATAAAAATCTTTACGCTCTTGCGCCATAGTTGTGTGGTTTTCCCAAGATTCAGGAATCATCATCAATACTGAGTGAGGTAGAGATCTACCACCTAAATACAGCAACTCTAAAACCTCATCAAATGAAGCTGAGTCACTGCCAGACTCATCCACAATTGGAAATAATCTCTTTAGATCACCTGGAATTAATTCACTTTCAAGTAATGTCTCGCGAGCTCTCATCCAGTTTCGGTTTCCCTTAACTGTATTTATTTCACCGTTGTGTGCAATAAATCGATATGGGTGTGCAAGGGGCCAGGACGGGAATGTATTTGTTGAAAATCTTGAATGAACTAAGGCCATTGGGGATTCAACTAATGGGTTAGATAAATCTGGAAAAAACTCTTCAAGCTGACCAGTTGTAAGCATTCCCTTGTAAACAATCGTCCGAGAGGAAAGTGATGGGATATATACCGGAAGTGTGTGCTCAACTCGCTTGCGTAAACAAAATGCCATTCGCTCTAGGACTAGATCATTCTCATTTTTACTCCCTGAGATAAATATTTGCTTAAACTCGGGCATAACTGAGAGCGCAGTTTTACCAAGAGATTTTGAATTTATTGGAACATCTCGCCAACCTAAGACTTTTAATCCCTCTTCTTTAGCAATTTTTTCAATACTCTCTTGATAACTGGTCTCACTTGGCTTAACAAAGAATACACCTGTCGCATATTCGCTAGCTTTAGGTAGATCAAAATTAACTACCGATCTATAAAATTTATCTGGTACTTGAATAAGTATCCCTGCGCCGTCACCACTATCTACTTCTGCCCCAGAAGCACCTCGATGTTCAAGGTTTCGTAGCGCAGTAAGCGCTTGCGAAACAATCTCATGTGTTGGTGACTTATTTAAAGTTGCGACCATTGCAACACCACATGCATCATGCTCATTGGCTGGGTTGTATAACCCAACTGCATTTGGGGTGGTAGAAAAAAGCTTATTCATTTCCAATTTAAATGGTCGCTCCCGTTAAAGGGTCGGGACGACTATGGCCCAACTTTTACAACTTGATAGGCAAATAATAGCAGGATACTTAAATCCCAGTCAGCCCCAATAAGTAACCAATGCCTGCGGTAATGCTCACACCCAGCGCTCCACCAAGGAATATCCGAGCTATGGTTTTAAATAATGGTGAGGCAGCAACCTTGGCGCTAATAAAGCCTGCGGTAGTTAGACCAACTGCCGTGAATAATAAAATAAAAAACACTTGATTCGATTTTGAAATTAGTGCTCCTGCTAGGGGGATTACACCACCGATTGTAAAGGCAATAGCAGATGCGATAGCAGCCTGTACTGGTCGAGCTTTAGAATGTTCAAAATACCCGAGTTCATCTCGTAAATGAGCATCCAACGGGTTTTGTTTGTAAAATGCTGCTACCACCTCAGTAGCTAGTGGTTTTGATAAACCGCGCTTCATATAGATGCTAACTAGTTCAGCAAACTCACCTTCAGGATCTGCTTCTAAATGTTTTATTTCTAGTTCACGATCAGTATTTTCAATATCAGTCTGGGATTTTACTGAAACGTACTCACCAACTGCCATCGACATAGCACCTGCAACAATTCCAGCAAGACCTGCAGTAATTATAAATTCACTTTTACTTGCAGCTGCTATACCTATCATTAAACTTGCAGTTGAAACTAAACCATCATTTGAACCAAGCACCGCAGCTCGCAGCCAACCCGAGTGATTTGAGCGGTGATCCATATTTCTCATCTGAACCTGTTCTACACCCATAGCCTGATTCTAACTTGCAGGAGGAGTATTAGATAAATGACCACGACGATTGCTACGAATCAAATAAATCATTGATGCAGCCAGAACGATAAAACTGACCCATATATTCAGCCTTAATCCCAAAATATAATTTGCATCATCTATTCGAATTGCCTCGATCCATACCCGGCCAAGTGTGTACCCAAATATATAAAGTACAAATACATCTCCCTGGTTTTTAACAATTCTCTTAAGGAAAGGAGGTAACTTAATTAATAGGTAAGCAACTAGCAAGCACCAAATTGCTTCATAGAGAAATGTAGGGTGAAAGGTCAAAAACTTCTCATATCCATCGGGGCGATTAGCAAGATCAATCTCTAAGCCCCATGGAAGTGATGTTGGTTTACCAAAAACTTCTTGGTTAAACCAATTTCCGACTCTGCCAATGGCTTGAGCAATTATTACGCCGGGAGCTAAGGCATCTAAAAAATGAGGGAAGTTCAAAGAAGTTTCATGAGTACGAAAATATAAGTATGCGCCAAATGCGCCCAGGCAAATAGCTCCCCAAATACCAAGTCCACCTTGCCAAATTCTGAGTGCATCAACTGGATTCCCACCTGAACCAAAATATTGTTGAGGTGATGAAATTACGTG
>JAQCGQ010000128.1 GCA_027730465.1 Actinomycetota bacterium
CAAGATCTGCCAGAGATAATGATGAGTTTTATAAAAACACTAGATACGGTGAGTTCTGGGTTGGTAGGCGAATGAGTTTGGAAGAGACTCAAAACAAGTATGAGCTTAAGGTAAGGCAAATTGAATCTATTGAGCAGTTATTTGCTGATAAAAAAGAGTCTTTGATCATTCGTGATGAGGATAAAAAACTAGACAAGCTAGTTACAGAGAGTGAAGATAAAGAAAAAGAGTTTTTAAACTTCACATCTTTAATGAGATTAGTTAAAGATGAATATGAAATTGATGAAATGCAAAAAGCAGTTGACGCAACAGTTCGTGGATTTGGCGATATGGTCCGAGTGTTTCCAGCTGCTACCTCAGTTCCTAAAGGTGAGCGGGTAATTGAGTCAGCTTTTTATGGCAGAGCACGCCTTGAAGGTAATGATCTAGGTTATTCAAGTATTGTGGCAGCAGGATCTCATGCGTGCGTGCTGCACTGGATTAAAAATGATGGTGATGTATTACCAGGGGACTTGGTATTAATTGATGCTGGCGTTGAAGTGGAATCCCATTACACCGCAGATATAACTAGAACATTTCCAGTTAGTGGAAAATTTAGCGAGGCGCAGCGCAAGATTTACATGATTGTTTATAAAGCGCAAAGCGCCGGCATTGCCGCAGTTAAACCAGGGGCGAGATTTAAGGATTACCACAACGCATGCATGGTTGAGATTGCAAAAGGGGCAGCGGAGCTAGGTGTATTACCGGTTTCAGTTGAAGAATCATTAAAACCAGAAAGTGGTCTGCATAGAAGATGGCAGTTTCATGGCTCAGGACATCATTTAGGAATTGATGTGCATGATTGCGCTCATGCTAGAAAAGAGCAGTACGCAGATGCGATATTAGAGCCAGGAATGATTTTAACTGTTGAGCCTGGTTTTTATATTCAACCAGATGACACTTTATTTCCAGAGGAGTACCGCGGTATTGGTGTGAGAATTGAAGATGATATTTTAGTTACAGAAGCTGGTTGCAAGATATTAAGTAACGCACTTCCTCGTCATCCTGATGAGGTTGAAGCGTATATGGCTAAATTACTTTCTTAAACAATTCCTTCACGTTTTCTTATCTTTGATCCAAGCCATTTAACTGGGTCATACTTAACATCTACTACCCGCTCCTTTATAGGAATAATGGCGTTATCGGTGATTCGGATATGTTCAGGGCAAACCTCTGTACAACACTTTGTAATATTACACATTCCAAGTCCATGCTCCTCTTGGGCTTTTTTCTTTCGGTTTTTAAGCATATCTAATGGGTGCATATCAAGTTCTGCAATTCTGATAAAAAATCTTGGCCCGGCAAATGATTTTTTATTCTCTTCATGATCTCTTATTACATGGCAGGTGTCTTGGCATAGGAAGCATTCAATACATTTTCTAAACTCTTGGGACCGTTCAACATCAATTTGCTCCATTCGAGCCTCACCTGGCTTTAAATCAGCAGGAGGACTAAATGATTCGATCTCCATTGCTTTTCGATAATTAAATGAAACATCTGTTACTAAATCTTTAATCACTGGGAAAGCACGAAGTGGTGTGATGGTAATTGTTTCATCCTCTTTAAAGTTTGCTACCTGAGTCATACAGGCAAGGCGAGGCTTGCCATTAATCTCCATTGAACATGATCCACACTTACCAGCTTTACAGTTCCAGCGAACCGCAAGATCACCCATTTGGGTGGCTTGTACGCGATGAATTACATCTAGTACTACCTCTCCTTCATTTGCTTCAACGCTGACTTCTTCCAATTTGCCGTCGGTTGGGCCACCGCGCCAGATCTTAAGCTTTATATTTTTAGCCATTACTTCACCCCTTCTAAAATATTATCAATCTCTTCTTGGCTCATATATTTTTCTAGCTCATGGACATCAAAGAGTGAGAATAATTCTTTTGGCATAAATGGCAACACTTGTTGTCTAACTGCAACCTCTTTACCATTAAAGGATGAGATGTTATTTAATTTACGCCATTTAGTATCCATTGTCGGGAAATCATCTCTGGTGTGACCACCTCTGGACTCCTCACGCACAATTGCTGATTTTGCTGTGCTTTCAGCAACTAATAACATGTTATCTAAATCAAAAGATAGATGAAAACCAGGATTAAATATTCGATCTCCTTGCACTGAAACATTTTCAATTCGCTTTCTTATATCAGCAATTTTATTTATAGCATCAGCTAATTCACTCTTTGTTCTAATAATGCCAACTAAGTTATGTGTTATTTCTTGTAGCTCTTGGTGAAGGGTGTATGGATTCTCTCCCCCTGTGCGCTTAAAGGGTGCTGCAATACGCTCTGCTGCATTTCGAATAGATGTATCTGAAACCTTCACGGCCTGTGATTGTTTAACATAATCAACAGCGCCAGCACCTGCTCTTCTTCCAAAGACTAAAAGATCAGAAAGTGAATTACCACCTAATCTATTTGAGCCATGCATGCCACCTGCCACCTCACCAGCTGCAAATAAACCAGGTACTCCTACTGCAGCTGCTGTATCTGCATCAACTTCAACCCCACCCATTACATAGTGACAGGTTGGCCCAACCTCCATTGCCTCTTTTGTAATATCAACGCCAGCTAACTCATAAAACTGATGCCACATTGATGGCAATCTTTTTTTAATTACTTCAGCAGTTAGACGCTTTGAAACATCAAGATAGACGCCTCCATGTGGTGAACCACGTCCGGCCTTTACCTCTGAGTTAATTGCTCTTGCTACTTCATCCCTTGGTAATAACTCTGGCGGCCTTCGGTTGTTGTCTTGATCAACATACCAACGATCTGACTCTTCTTCATTGTCTGCGTATTTATCTTTAAATACCTCTGGAATATATTTAAACATAAAACGCTCACCTTTATTATTGGTGAGAACTCCACCTTCACCACGAACAGATTCAGTTACTAAAATTCCTTTAACTGATGGTGGCCAGACCATTCCAGTTGGGTGGAATTGTAGAAATTCCATATCAACTAGGTTGCCACCGGCTTTTAAAGCGAGCGCGTGTCCATCACCTGTACCCTCCCAAGAATTTGAGGT
>JAQCGQ010000129.1 GCA_027730465.1 Actinomycetota bacterium
AAATCCAAAGGTTTTTGAATTTAATCAAGTTTCCCAGATCGCAAAGAAGTAATAGGAGAGTAATGTCTAACGAGATTATTGAAACTAACGAAGAGGATCTACCTACCTCATATAGTTCAAGCACACCTGCTGCTGCAACTAATCGCAAAGCAATCACCGCACCAGGTGGTGGCGTTGGTCGTCGTAAAGAGGCAGTTGCTCGAGTTCGTCTAGTTCCAGGATCTGGTCGTTGGGTTGTAAATGGCAAGCCACTTGAGGTTTATTTTCCAAATAAGGTTCATCAACAATCAGTTTCTGAACCATTTCGCACAGTAGGTGCTGAGGGTACATACGATGTATTTGCTCGCATTGATGGTGGTGGAACTTCTGGTCAAGCTGGTGCACTTCGTTTGGGTGTAGCACGTGCTTTGAATGCAATTGATATAGATGCAAATCGTCCAACACTTAAGAAGGCTGGCTTCTTAACTCGCGACGCCCGTGTAATCGAGCGCAAGAAGTATGGTCTTAAGAAAGCTCGTAAGCGTTCACAATATAGCAAGCGCTAATTACTTAACTAGATTAAATCTAATATGGCCCTCTTCGGCACCGATGGTGTACGAGGTGTAGCTAATGTTGATCTCACTGCTGAACTTGCAGTTGATTTAGCAATTGCAGCAGCACATGTTTTAGGTGAAATTGGTGCATTTGCCGAACATCGACCAAAAGCAATTGTTGCTCAAGATTCTCGTGCATCGGGTGATTTTCTAGAGTCAGCAGTTGTTGCAGGTCTTACTAGCGCTGGTGTTGATGTTTATCGAGTTGGGGTGTTACCAACACCTGCAGTTGCCTTCTTAGTAAAAGAAAGTAATGCTGATCTTGGTGTAATGATTAGCGCATCTCATAATCCAATGCCAGATAACGGCATTAAGTTTTTTGCTAAAGGTGGAGATAAATTAGCTGATCAGGTTGAAGCACAAATTGAAGCCAGATTAGGTGAGAGTTGGAATAGGCCCACTGGATTAGATGTTGGCCGTATTTTTTTTGATGAAAATGCTAAAAAGAGATACATAGTTCACCTGCTTTCTACTATGAGTACAAAATTAGCTGGACTTAAGGTAGTTGTGGATTGCGCTAATGGGGCAGCATCAACTGTGGCGCCTAGTGCGTATGAGCAGGCTGGTGCGGTGGTAACTGCAATTTCAGCTAGCCCAACTGGTTGGAATATTAATGAGAATTGTGGTTCTACCCATCTGGAAAACCTAATTAATGAGGTTAAGAAAAGTGGAGCTGATATTGGTATCGCCCATGATGGGGATGCGGATCGATGTTTAATGATTGCCAAAAATGGCGAAATCGTAGATGGAGATCAGATTTTAAATATTCTAGCCACCTTTTATTTAGCAGAAGGTAAATTAAATAAGAAGACAGTTGTTGGAACAGTCATGAGCAATCTTGGTTTCATTAAATCTATGGAGTCAGTTGGAATTAAATTTGAAAAAACTGCAGTCGGTGATCGATATGTATTAGAGAAAATGCTTGAAAATGATTACACACTCGGGGGTGAGCAATCTGGGCATATAATTATGCGTCAATTCTCAAATACCGGAGATGGTTTGTTAACTGCCCTGCAGGTTATGCAAGTTGTCGCCAAATCAAATAAGTCACTTTTAGAGTTAGCGTCAGCGATGGAAAAATATCCACAAATTTTGATAAATGTTAAAGATGTAGCGAAAGAAAAACTTGCTTCCTCAGCAAAAATTAAGGATGCGATTTTAGAATCAGAGAAATTATTAGCAGATACTGGTCGAGTATTACTTCGGGCATCTGGCACAGAATCACTTGTACGGGTAATGGTTGAAGCAAATAATTTTGAATTAGCTCAAAAGGTCGCAGATTCATTGGCTCAACTAGTAAGATCAGAACTTAAGCAATAAAGGGAGTAATGAGTGTGCGGGATTGTTGGCTATACCGGAAAAAACTCCGCGCTTACCCCTGTACTTGATGGTCTGCGCCGACTTGAATACCGAGGCTATGACTCAGCTGGAATTGCACTCACAACACAAGTTGGTAAACCTTTATATGTTGAAAAACAAGCTGGTAAGTTAAAAAATCTTGAAGAGGCACTGGTTAAGAAATCAGACTCAAATGCTGGAATTGGCCACACCAGATGGGCAACGCATGGTGGGCCTACTGATACTAATGCGCATCCGCATTTAGATAATGAAGGTAAGTTAGCGTTAATTCACAACGGAATTATTGAAAATTATGTGCAACTACGGGTAGATCTTGAAAAACGCGGGCATAAGTTTCAATCTGAAACTGATACCGAATCAGTTGTTCACTTACTAAGTGATGCCAGAAAAGATAACAACGGAGATTTAGCCGCCGCGATAAGGCAAGTTTGTAAGCAACTTAAAGGCTCATTTACTCTTCTTGCTATTCACTCTGATAATCCATCACATATTGTTGGAGCACGCCGTAACTCACCATTAGTAGTTGGCGTTGGAGAAGGTGAAAATTTTCTTGCATCGGATGTGGCAGCTTTTATTGCACATACAAAAATTGCCCTTGAGTTAGGTCAAGATCAGGTTGTTGAGATAACCCCAAACTCTGTTGTAGTAACAGATTTATCAGGTCAGATAGTTAAGGCAAAAGAATATGAGATCTCCTGGGATGCGAGTGCGGCTGAACGTGGCGGATTTACTCACTTTATGCTCAAAGAAATTTATGAACAACCAAAAGCAATAGCTGACACATTAATTGGTAGATTAAACGGGCTTGATTTAAAAATTAATTTTAAAAAGTTTGAAAAAATTGTAATTATTGCATGTGGTACCGCTTATAACGCAGGCTTAGTCGGTAAGTATGCAATTGAAAAATGGGGACAGATCCCAGTAGATGTTGAACTTGCCTCCGAATATCGATATCGAGAACCATCTCTTAATAAAAAGACTTTGGTAATACCAATCTCACAATCTGGTGAAACTATGGACACATTAATGGCGCTACGTTATGCAAAATCAAAGGGAGCAACAATTCTTTCAGTCTGTAATACAAATG